>CAYZQB010000027.1:0-24758 GCA_964480395.1 uncultured Planctomycetia bacterium | reverse complement strand
ATTGAAGTTTGGGGCGCACAGGGCGGTAGTGCATCATCCGCATTAGGTGGCAAAGGCGCGAGAATGCGTGGTGATTTTACCGTTGCTCCTGGTGATACAATTAAGGTATTGGCAGGTCAGCAGGGTGTAAATTCAATAAGTCCTACATCTTCAGGTGCTTCTGGTGGCGGTGGCGGCGGCTCGTTCGTTGCAACTAACTCAAACCAACCATTAATTTGTGGTGGCGGCGGTGGCGGCGCTGGTGTAATGAATTCTTCACCGCAAAATGTTGCAGAAGGTGATGACGGTGTAACAGGTACAAGCGGTACTGCTGGTAAGGGTGCAATGCCTTTTGGCACTAATGGTCAGGGTGCACCAAACTCATCAAATACTGGTGCATCAGGCGGTGCAGGTTTTTTGACGGATTCACAACCATATACTAGTGGTTGGGCAGGATCAGCAAAAGCATTTATAAACGGCGGTGCAGGCGCAATTCAAACTAATACAGGAGGAAACGGCGGGTTCGGTGGCGGCGGTGCAGGTGCATACGGCGGTGGAGGTGGCGGTGGATATTCCGGTGGCGCACACGGTCACTTTACACCAACACGCGATCTTGGTGCTGGTGGTGGTGGTTCTATCAATAACGGAACAGATCAAGACAATGCACCAGGAATTCAATCTGCCAACGGCAAAGTTACCATCACATATTAGAATAATTAAAATTCAAAGAAGTTGATATTTTTACAACATTACTGAGTGAAATTCGAATCATAGATATTAAGCAATATGATAAAATGTGAAAAAACAAATCTGTTTTCTTTGTTATGTGAGGATGATTATGCATAAACTAAATTATGTAGGTTTGTTATTGGTGGTGTTAGCTGCTACATTTTGCATTAGCTGCAGCACTGATTCTAAAACCTTAAAACTTTCGTCATCAAAGCTCGATTTTGGTGATGTCAATCTTGGTGATTTTGTTAAACTTGATGTTGTTTTGACCAACAAATACAACACAGACCTAATTATTTCAGACTTTTTGTTCTCGAATTCTTCAATATTCTCTTTTACTTCTGGTAATACACTGCCGATTTATCTCGCTAAAAATGATACTCACACATTGTCAATTCAATTTACACCTATTGCTGGTGGACAAATCGTCGAAACACTTTCAATATTTCACGACGCTTCGACCAAAGCAAAGATGCTGAATCTGAAGGGCAATGGCGTTCCTGTTGCTCGCATGCTGATCAATGCAAAGTCGCAAGATTTCAAGCTTGTGCTGATTAACACACCAGCAACATTTGACTTTGATATTACAAATACAGGTACTGCAGATTTGAATATAAGCAACCTGAATTTTATGGGAACTGGTGCAAACGCTTATTCAATCACTGCTGGTGGGTTACTACCGATTGTTGTACCAATAAGCACAATACACACAATTACAGTTCAGTTCAAACCCCCAGCAGATATACCCTACAATGCTGAATTGAGTATTATTCACGATGCTGTTGACGAAACTTCTCCTCTTGTTCTGACTATTACGGGAGAAGGCACAATTGTTAAGCCTGAAATTTCCTTAAATCAGACGAGTCCATGGGATTTTGGCACTGTACCGACTTCATTTCCGAATATGCAGAACCTTGAAATTGAGAACACGGGAACTGATGATTTAACAATTACTAGCATGACTATGCTAACTGGAACTTTTTTTAGCATTGATAAGATTGAAGATACAAATGGAAATAATGTACCGCTTCCTGCAGTTGTTTCTCCCGGTGAAAAAATAATTGCTTCAATTAAATTTGAACCAGTCGCAACTGCATCTTATAATGATACCTTGACAATTGTTCACGACGGAACAAATGCACTGTCACCTTTAGACCTCAGTTTGTCTGGTGAGGGCAGAGTTTCTGGAACTCTGACATTCAATTACACAGGAAGTATTGTCAGTTGGACAGTCCCAGCAGGTGTAACAACTATACGCGTTGAAGCTTGGGGTGGTCAAGGCGGTGGAAACGTTGGTGGAAAAGGTGCTCGCGTTCGTGGAGATTTCGTAGTAACACCCGGCGAAACACTAAAGATAATTGCGGCTGAAAATGGATATGTAACAAACCAAGGTCAATATTATGGTGCTGGTGGCGGAGGTGGTTCATTCATTTATCGTGCTGCAACGGATCCTCAACCATTGCTGATTGCTGCTGGTGGCGGTGGCCAATCGGAATACAATTACAGTAACTCTGCAAGTGGCGGCGATGGTTCTGGTACACAAACAGCAACACCAGGTGCTGGTTCTGGATCTGGCTCTGGTGGTACTGGAGGTAACGGTGGTGATGGAGGTAACAATGTTGGTAGTTATTCTACTGGTGGTGGGGGTTGTGGCTGGTTAACCGACGGAAAAAATGGCTTAAATTTACGTAATCCAGAAGGTCAAGGTGGAAAATGTCCTAAAAATGGTGCTACTGGTGGGATTTTTACGCATCCTTCCTCAAGCTATTGCTCAGGCAATGCCGGTGACGGTGGTTTCGGTGGTGGCGGTGGTATGTCTGATAACACTGGTGCTGGCGGTGGTGGTGGTGGTTGGAATGGTGGTGCTGGAGGAAACAATTATCTTGGTTCAGGACGCTGGGGTTCAGGTGGTGGTGGTGGTTCTTACAATGGTGGCTCTAATCCTGATAATTCATCCGGCGTTCAAACAGGACATGGCAAAGTTACCATCACATATTAGAATAATTAAAATTCAAAGAAGTTGATATTTTTACAACATTACTGAGTGAAATTCGAATCATAGATATTAAGCAATATGATAAAATGTGAAAAAACAAATCTGTTTTCTTTGTTATGTGAGGATGATTATGCATAAACTAAATTATGTAGGTTTGTTATTGGTGGTGTTAGCTGCTACATTTTGCATTAGCTGCAGCACTGATTCTAAAACCTTAAAACTTTCGTCATCAAAGCTCGATTTTGGTGATGTCAATCTTGGTGATTTTGTTAAACTTGATGTTGTTTTGACCAACAAATACAACACAGACCTAATTATTTCAGACTTTTTGTTCTCGAATTCTTCAATATTCTCTTTTACTTCTGGTAATACACTGCCGATTTATCTCGCTAAAAATGATACTCACACATTGTCAATTCAATTTACACCTATTGCTGGTGGACAAATCGTCGAAACACTTTCAATATTTCACGACGCTTCGACCAAAGCAAAGATGCTGAATCTGAAGGGCAATGGCGTTCCTGTTGCTCGCATGCTGATCAATGCAAAGTCGCAAGATTTCAAGCTTGTGCTGATTAACACACCAGCAACATTTGACTTTGATATTACAAATACAGGTACTGCAGATTTGAATATAAGCAACCTGAATTTTATGGGAACTGGTGCAAACGCTTATTCAATCACTGCTGGTGGGTTACTACCGATTGTTGTACCAATAAGCACAATACACACAATTACAGTTCAGTTCAAACCCCCAGCAGATATACCCTACAATGCTGAATTGAGTATTATTCACGATGCTGTTGACGAAACTTCTCCTCTTGTTCTGACTATTACGGGAGAAGGCACAATTGTTAAGCCTGAAATTTCCTTAAATCAGACGAGTCCATGGGATTTTGGCACTGTACCGACTTCATTTCCGAATATGCAGAACCTTGAAATTGAGAACACGGGAACTGATGATTTAACGGTAACAAGCATGACAATGGTAACCGGTACAGTTTTTAGTGTAGATAAAGTCGAGGATACAAATGGAAATAATGTTCCGCTCCCCGCAGTAATAGCACCCGGAGTTAAAATAATCGCAACAATCAAGTTTGAACCACCTTCAACAACAACCTACAACGATACTCTGACAATTGTTCACGACGGAACAAATGCACCGTCACCTTTGGATATGAGTTTGTCAGGCGAAGGTAAAACTGCTGTAACTCAGACATTTAATTATTCTGGAAGCATTGACAGTTGGACAGTCCCAGCAGGTGTAACGACCGTGCGTATTGAAGCATGGGGTGGTCAGGGTGGAGGAAACAGAAGTGGAAAAGGTGCTCGCGTAAGAGGTGATTTTATCGTAACACCTGGTGAAACTCTTAAAATCCTCGTTGCTGAAAATGGATACGTAACCAATCAAGGTGATTACGGCGCTGGCGGTGGTGGTGGATCTTATGTTTATCGAAACGCAACTGATAATTATCCACTTATTGTTGCTGGCGGTGGTGGTGGACAGGCACAAAACCAATATGGTGGGAATGCTTCCGACACAGAAACACCAGTTGTCGGCGGTGGTAGCGGTTCGGGTAACGGTGGTACAGGCGGCAACGGCGGTGATGGCGGTCAGAATCTTTACCAACTTTCAACCGCTGGTGGTGGTGCCGGCTGGTTAACCGATGGTAAAGACGGTGTTTACATCAGAAACCCAGAGGGAAAAGGTGGACAATGCCCTCGAAATGGAGCTACTGGTGGTATTTTCACACATAATACAGCAAGCTATTGTACAGGAACTGCTGGTGATGGCGGCTTCGGTGGCGGTGGTGGAATGTCTGATAATTCCGGTGCTGGCGGTGGTGGCGGCGGCTGGAACGGCGGCGGTGGCGGAAACAACTACAACAGCGGTACGTGGGGTTGTGGCGGCGGTGCTGGCTCTTACAACGGCGGAACCAACAAAGATGGCGCATCAGGAGTTCAAACTGGCAACGGCAAAGTTACAATCACATACTAAATATAAAATTTGAGAAAGCAGGATTCTTCATCGAGTCCTGTTATTTTTTGGTTATTCTGATTGAAGTTTCCCGAAAATAACCATTAAGATTTATAAAGCAAATTCAAACATGAATCAGCAAAATTATTTATAAAAGCATGTTATGATGTCAAATTAATGTTGACTGAAATAAGTTAAAGTGGATAAAAACAATATTGTGCATTTATTCACTTTTAAAAAACAATTTATCGTCTAAATTGGATGATGATTTACTTGGCTGAAGTGAAGCCCAGAGAGGAGACCGATGACTACAAGAGTATTGATAATCGATGACGAAGCGGAAATTCGGCGAAATTTGTCATTTGGGTTGACTCAGGAAGGTTTTTCCTGCACAACTTGCCCTGACGGAATTTCAGCGATACATGAACTTTACAATGCCCGTGAAAAAAAGATTGGCTACGATTATTTAATCACCGATATTTTCATGCCTGACATTGATGGTTTGAAAATACTAAAGGTAATCAAGAGCGAATTTCCTGATCTGCCAGTTCTTATAATTACAGGTTTTGGAAACGAAGAACTCGAAGCAACTGCACTAGCAGAGCAAAACACAGGTTTTCTCGACAAACCTTTCGAGATTTCAGAATTAGTTGAATCGATGAAAAAACTCAATCCAGGTGTAACAACGCTTGAGCCACAATCTGTCGAAGTAGATGCAAGCATCGAATCAAGAGAATCAATCAGTTCATATATAACGATTCGCCTGACAGAGCCTGGTCGCGATATGGATATTTACAATCAGCTATACACAATGAGGGGTATTACAACTTGTGATGCGGTTCATGGTGATGTTGACATAATTTTACTTGCTCATGCGTCCTCAGAGCAGGAGATGGATGAATTGTACGAAAACATCAGGAAAATTGGAAGTTTGGAGGTAGTATCACTTTCCAAGGTCGAAAGAGTTAAACTTGACAAAGATGTCAAAGAATTCATCGATATTTACAGAAAAGCCGTCAAAGAAGCAATTCAGAAGGAAATGCCGAAAATTTCTGCGACCAAAAGCTATGTTATCGTTGACATCGATAGAAACGCGATACAGCAGATTTTCGCAACTCTTTTCTTCCTTGATGAGGTTATTTTTTGTGATGTTATCGACAATGGCAGCAAACTCATCGGCATTATTTCGGAAACTGGTGCATTTGGTAAAACTCCTCGAGTTATCGAAAAACTCAGTCAGATAGACGGTGTACTTCGAGTTAAAGAATCAAGAATTATCAAGCTTAGAGACGAATAATTAATCTAAGAAATATACAATCTAGCTAAAGTTTATGCAGCATATATTCAAAGATCAGCAGCAAGAATAAACAGACATAAGTATTGTATTATTTTCTTTATTAGGTTGGAAAGGGAAAATATGACTGATAATAAGAAAGATTTCCTTAGCACGGAAGAAGCTGGTTTCTCATACCGGCTTTGGCGCTATGACGGTGAGCCCGGTGAATTGATTCCGCTGCTTCAGTCCGCACAAGATCACTTCGGCTATATTCCCAGACGTGCAATAAAATACATATCAGGTGTTACAAAGATTCCAGAGTCAAAGATTTACGGCGTTATAACGTTTTATAGTCAGTTCAAACTAAAACCCATGGGCAAACATGTTATCAGAATGTGTATGGGTACCGCATGTCACGTTGCAAATGCGAAAATGCTTCTTGACACAGTTCAAGACGAACTTGGCATAGAAGTTAACGAGACTACAGAAGACGGGGTTTTTACTCTGTTTACTGTTGCCTGCCTCGGTTGCTGCTCGCTTGCACCGGTTATGATGGTTGACGGTGAAACTTATGGAAACCTTACACCAGCAAATGCAAGGAAAAAGCTGCGTAAAATTCGCAGAGAAACCCTTAAAAAGGTCGATGTCGAGGTACAACAACAATAACTTCTTCTTTCTGGAGAATAACATGTGTAAAATTATTGTCGGTATGAGCACTTGCGGAGTATCAGCAGGTGCCAGACTCGCATATAACAAGCTTGAAGAATTATTACATAAAGATAACAATAAAAATGACAAGCTCTCATTCACCGGCTGCATTGGCATGTGCTATAAAGAACCGCTCGTTGAAATTCAGGAAGGCAGCAACCGCTATATTTATGGTGATGTAACACCAGAACGAGCTGCAGAAATCTATGAATCTCACGTAAAAAACGGTAAAGCAATTAATGAATATATAATTTACAGCATAAACGAAGCTGGTGAAAAAGCTGGCTCCGAGTTGAGTTTTATTGACCAGCAGCATCGAATTGTGTTGCGCAATTGTGGACTTATCAACCCGGAATTAATTGATGAATACATCGCTTCAGGCGGTTATTTTGCGACAAAAAAAGCACTTACCGAGTTAAAACCAGATGAAATCATCGAAATATTGAAAGAATCGGGGCTTCGCGGACGTGGTGGTGCTGGCTTCCCAACAGGCTTGAAATGGTCTTTTGCAGCTGGTGTTAAAAGTGACATAAAATACGTCGTTTGCAATGCTGACGAAGGCGATCCCGGCGCATTCATGGACAGGTCGGTACTCGAAGGTGATCCTCATGCTGTTTTAGAAGGTATGATAATTTGCGGTAAAGCAATAGGCGCAAGTTTCGGCTACATTTACTGCCGCGCAGAATATCCTCTTGCAATAAAACGCCTTCAAATAGCAATCAAGGCTGCAAGGGGAAAAGGATTCATCGGGAAAAATATTCTCGGGTCAGGATTCGATTTTGATCTTATAATCAAGCAGGGAGCTGGTGCTTTCGTTTGTGGAGAAGAAACTGCGCTAATCGCTTCTATCGAAGGTGAAAGAGGTATGCCCCGCATACGTCCGCCATTCCCGGCGGTTTCAGGTGTGTTCGGCAAACCCACCAACAACAACAATGTTGAAACTTATGCAAATGTACCGTGGATTATTACAAATGGAGCAAAAGAATTTCGGAAATACGGAACCGAAAAAAGCCCAGGAACTAAGGTTTTTGCGCTTGCTGGCAAAATTAAAAAAGGTGGTCTTTGTGAAGTGCCGTTGGGAATGACAATTGAGAACATAATTTTCAACATCGGTGGTGGAATAAAGAAAGACAAGGAATACAAAGCCGTTCAGATGGGAGGACCTTCTGGTGGATGTATCCCTTCTCATCTCAAGCAAACTCCAGTTGATTTCGAGAACATTCCTAAGACAGGCGCAATCATGGGTTCAGGCGGTATGGTTGTCATGGACGAGACGACGTGCATGGTAGATATGGCAAGGTTTTTCCTTGATTTTACTCAAGATGAATCTTGCGGAAAATGTACGTTCTGCCGTATTGGTACTCTCAGAATGCTTGAAATCCTTGAGCACATCACAATTGGCGAAGGAAAACACGAAGACATCGAGACACTGTTGGAACTTGGTGAACGCATTAAAGAAGCAAGTCTCTGCGGTCTCGGGCAAACAGCGCCTAACCCTGTAATTACAACAATCAAGTACTATCTCGACGAGTACGAAGCACACATCAATGATAAGAAATGTCCTGCACATAACTGCAGCGCACTCGTAACCTTTAATATTGATCCTGAGAAATGCACAGGTTGCACACTTTGTGCTCAAAATTGTCCGGTTAACGCAATTACCGGCGAAAAGAAGCTGGTGCACGTTATCGACCAGGATATCTGCGTGAAATGTGGCAAATGCATCACTTCATGTAATTTCGATGCTATTTACAAAGATTAGGAGAAATAATGAAAACAGTTAAAATCGAGATAAATGGCAAGGAAATTGAAGCTCAAGAGGGACAGACAATCCTTGAGGTTGTGCGAGAACAGAATCTGGATGAAATTCCGACACTTTGTCATTCACCTGAATTGAAACCTTACGGATCATGCTTCGTTTGTGTCGTCGAAATTGAAGGACGCAAAAACCTTGTGCCGTCTTGTGCAACAAAGGTTTCTGAAGGCATGAAGATACATACGAAAAATGACAGAATTGTGCAATCGCGCAAAACAGCATTAGAATTGCTGCTTTCGAATCATTACGCAGACTGTATTTCACCGTGTAAAATCGGCTGTCCAGCACATGTCGATGCGCAAGGTTACATCGCACTGGCAGCAATGGGGCAGTATAAAAAAGCTGTTGACCTTGTTCGCGAGACGAATCCGCTACCTGCTGTTTGCGGTCGAGTATGCGTTCGTAAATGCGAGGTTGTTTGCAGGCGCGTTGATATTGATGAATCTGTCGGAATCAATTACATCAAACGCTATGTTACAGATATGCCCGGTGCGTATGACGGTCAACCTGAATGTGAGCCTGTCAAAGATAAAACAATCGGCATCGTCGGTGGAGGACCTTCAGGACTGACGGCAGCCTGGTTTTTGGGTAAAAAAGGATACAAATCCGTGATTTACGAGTCAATGGCACATGCAGGAGGAATGCTTCGTTACGGAATTCCTGAATATCGTCTTCCCAAAGCAGACCTTGACAAAGAAATAGAATACATCACTCGAGTTGGAGTCGAAATCAAGACAAATACACGTGTTGGCAGGGATATTACACTTGATTCGTTGTTTAAGAAACACAATGCTGTTTTTGCTGCTCCCGGCGCATTCGCAGGCAAAGCGATGCGTGTGAAAGGTGAATTCGACACTGATGGCGTTGTTACAGGAGCAGATTTCCTTGTTGAAAAAGCGGACAATCGTACACCTTTGAAAGGCACAATCGTCGTTGTCGGAGGAGGGAACACTGCGATGGATTGTGCGCGCATGTCGTGGCGTCTTGGAGCTAACAAAGTAATAATCCTATATCGACGAACTAAAAATGAAATGCCTGCGGACAAACTTGAAATTCGCGACTGCCTCGAAGAAGGCATCGAAATCATGGAACTTGCTGCTCCTGTAGGCATCGTAAAAGAAAACAACCGGATTAAAGCGTTAAGATGCATCAGAATGCAGCTTGGTGCGTTGGATGCTTCCGGCAGACGTCGTCCGCAACCGATGGAAGGATCTGAATTTGAACTGCCATGTGAACTTGCAATATCTGCAATCGGACAATCACCAATTCTGGAAGATTTGCTGACTGACCAAAAACAAGCACCTACAATCACCAAATGGAACACGTTTGAAGTTGATTTGAAGACAATGAAAACAAATGTTGAAGGATTGTTTGCTGGTGGTGATGCTGCAGACGACGGTCCAACGGTTGTTATAGACGCAATAAGCGACGGGCAAAAAGCTGCTAAGGCGATTATCGCTTATCTCGAAGGCAAAGAGCTTGTGCCAGAAGATTTTATTGTACGCAAAGATTTTTGGGCTAAACCAGGTATGCAGGAACTTGGTGAGATTAAGCAGAGTCCTCGTCATGAAATGAATGATATCAGTGTTGAAGAACGAAAAAACAATTTCATGGAAGTTGCGACCGGTTATGAATATGAAGATATGACTCATGAGACTGACCGGTGCTTATCCTGCGGTTGTATCGCATATGATTATTGTGATTTACGCCTTTATGCTGAGCAGTATGGCGTTGATATGGAGAAATATAAGGGTTATGTTCGAAAACACAAGGTTGATGACCGTCACCCATATATTATTTATGATCCGAACAAATGTGTTTTATGTTCACGCTGCATCAGAACTTGCGAAAGAATCCTTCCCGTTTCTGCACTTGGCTTAATAAACCGAGGGTTCAAGACGGAAATGCGTCCTGCAATGAATGATGAATTAATTGATACAAGCTGCATTAACTGTGGAAACTGCGTTGATGCATGCCCGACGGGTGCACTTCAGATAAAATTTCCGTTCCCCGGACGTGCTGCGCTTATAACCGAAAAAACAACAACACATTGCGGATTCTGCTCCGTTGGCTGCGAAATCAACGTTAATAAATACAGTGATGACAGATATTTCATTGAAGCATCAGGCAAACCAGGTGAATACCTTTGTCATTACGGACGTTTTGGAAACGAGCTGTTTATAAAATCGCAACGGCTGGTACATCCTCGAATGCGAAAGGGGATTCAGCACAAGGATATTTCATTCCGAGACGCTTATAAATCGACAGTTGAAGGTTTGAAAGAAATTGCGAAGAAATATGGTCCGGAATCTGTAGCAGTTTTCGTTTATCCAGATATCTCAATCGAAGAGATGTTCTTGGCATCAATGATTGCACGTGATGGATTGAAAACTAATAACATCGGCTCAATTGCAATGCTTGAAACCGGTGTAAAATCCGGTGTACTTGATGAATCTTTCGGATTTACAGCATCAACATCTGACAGAACTGCGTTGCGCGATGCTGACCTGATTATATGCAATAATTCGGATACACAGAGTGAGCATCTTATTCTGAGTGTTGAAATTACGGATGCTGTCAAGGATAGAGGTGCGAAGCTCATCACAGCGGATTCAGTTTCTCATTCACTTGAGACATTAGCGGAAGTTGCGGTTGATCCGATACGCGGCAGAGCATCAATTTTCTGGAATGGCGTGATTTATGCACTTATTGAAGATGGTTTCTTTACAAAAGAAGAAATTGCACAAATACCTGGCGGTGCTGAATTTTTGGACTCAGGACTGGACTTCAGCATGAAAACCGTAGTTAATTCAAGTGGTGTTGATGAATATAAGATTCAAGCATGCGTTGAGCATATCAAAAATGCAAAGAAAGTCGTTATTGTGCATAGTCCTGACCGTTCACGCGACCTTGCCCCAGGTGATATCAGAACTTTTGCAAACTTAATTTTGATGATGCAGGCAAAAGGTATTAAGGCAAACCTGATTCTGCCTTCACTGGCATCAAACGGTGCTGGCATGGAAATTTCCGGTGCAGATCCCAAATTTAAACCGGGTAGAATTCCAGTAACAGGGCTAATTAATGGGGCAACGAACCGTGTAGAACTCCTTGATATGTTAAAATCAGGCAAAATTAAGGGTGTACTCATCATCGGTGAAGACCCGATGGCATACGACAGAACAGCATCATACTTCGCTGGTATCGAGTTTATGGCGTGTATCGATTGGGCGATGACTGAAACGGCACAGTTTGCTGATGTTTCTATCCCAGGCACAACATATCTTGAGTCTGAAGGTACGCGAGTAAACTTCGAGGGCAATGTTGTACGCTTTAATCCAGCGATTACCGCAATTTCTGGTCTGAAAAGCTGGCAGGTTCTGCGCAATCTTCTTAATAACTTCGGAGTCGAAATTTCAGGAGTGTTTCAGTACATCTCAAGTATGCTTGAGCATCAAATACGAAAAAATCTCGGTGAACTTGTACGTTTTTATTATAATGCTGGTGAAGAACACAACTGGAACGGTAAAGGAAAACTTGTAATTGTGCCGGCTGACCTTAAACCAAGTCCAAAAATACCTTCACTTACACCAATGGCGCATTATAAACGCGATATTCATGACGTTGGTTTGAAAAATTTCAAGGTTAGTTCTAGATAATATTCAGAAATTACGCATGCGAGGTGTGATAAAAAGTTATTGCTCCTCGCTTTTTTTATTTTAAAGTTTTAATTTGAATTTTAGCAGCTTGACTAAAACATCATCGTATAATTTTGCGTGAATATTGAGGTTCAAATGACAATAACATCGGATACGCTGCTTGGATTGCTTGAAGACAGCTTTGATTACGTGCTTGTGATTGATGACAATGAAAATATAATCCGCATAAATAAGCACTTCCGTGAAAGATGCAATTACAAGGAAGTTAAATCTGGTGAAATTACGCTTGAAAGAATCTTTGATGAAGAAATGCTTACAGAATTCCGCAATGTGAAACAATCTTTGAGAGAAGGAAAGTCCAGCACAATCCTATATTTCAAAAATAAAGACAGAAACACGTACATTCCACTAAAAGCTTCAATATCGAAGTCAAACGGTGATTCTCTGTTTCTTTTCTGGGCAAATAATATTCCAAGCCTTGAGAACCTGGCTATTTCCGATGAACATGAGCAGATTGAGCGTGCAAAAGAGCTTGCTTGCTTATATTCCGTTGCAGAATGGATTCAAGAATCGAACTCAATTAAAGAATTTTTCTCAGAGCTACCGAAATTTTTGCGAGAAGGTATGAAATATCCCGAATATGCGCAAGTTTATTCCGAGTATCAGGGAATTGCTTTCGGTACAAAACCAGTTCAGAAAAATATTATCAATGCTGAAATATTTTTAAGTGGTGAGAAACAAGGTGAAATAACAGTGTTTTATCCAAAACCTGAACTTGAATTCCTTCATGAAGAAAGAAAATTACTTG
This sequence comes from uncultured Planctomycetia bacterium, assembly GCA_964480395.1. Lineage (GTDB taxonomy): Bacteria > Planctomycetota > UBA8742 > SKZP01 > CAYZQB01 > CAYZQB01. Next base: position 11,812 of record CAYZQB010000027.1, on the reverse strand, counting down.
ATGAAATCGCGCGTATGCTTGCGCTGGCACTTGACAGGAAACTGCTTTCCGAGATTGTAACTAGTAAACAGGAGGAAACGCAGGAATACGATCGCAGACTTAAGAAGCTTGAAAAAGAAATTGAAAAACGAACTTTAGACTTGCAGCAACAGCATGCAAAACTTGATACTCTTAATTCATATCTCGGTGATGTTTCAAATAATTTTGAGCAATCGAAAGTCAGACTTGAGACAATGTTTAAGGCGATTCCGGATGAGATGGCGATTATCGACCTTCAACGTAATGTGATTATGACAAATAGGGAAAACGTTTTGACAGGACAAAAATGTTATAAGACTTTTTTTGACAGTGACAATCCGTGCATTGATTGCAGACTCAAGCGTGTCATCCGCGAAAAAACACCTATTACACTTGAGATTGAGTACGAAGACGAGTTTTACGAAGTGCATGCAATGCCAATTTTCAACAATAAGCACGAGGTTGAAGGTATAATTGAGTTTTATCGGGACATTACGTTCAAGAAAACATATGAACAGCAGCTTCAACAGGCTGATAAACTCGCTTCACTTGGTCAGCTAGTGAGCGGTATCGGGCACGAGATTAATAATCCGAATCAATTTATCCGAGGAAATATCAAGATTATTCAGCAGGCATTCGATGACATTCTGCCAATTCTTGATGCATATCATTCTGAGCATTCAGAAATGAAAATCGCTCGATTGAAATACGATTTTTTTCGCCAGCACATCCTTACTCTTGTTAATGATATGGCAAACGGCTCAGAGCGGATTAAGCGGATTGTTAAAGACCTGAAAGGTTTTGCTCGCAAAGACGAAGGACTTCTGATTGATAAAGTTGATATAAATAATGTTATCGCTGAGAGTACCCGCCTTGTACATAATCAGGTGCATAATTACGCAGAAATTGAGCTTGAACTTGGTAACGATATACCCATTTTCGATGGAAATGCACAGAAAATCGAACAGATTATCATCAATTTGATAATCAACGCAAGTCAAGCGATGTCTGACGAAAAACGTGGACTCATTACTGTCACCACATACGTTGATAAAAGTGAAATTGTTGTGAAAGTTGAGGATAACGGCAAAGGGATGTCCGAAGGGACTTTGAATAAAATATTTGACCCGTTTTTCACAACAAAAAGAGCAAAGGGTGGAACAGGACTTGGACTTTCAATTGCGTATCGAATTATTGAAGAACATAAAGGAACAATATCTGCGACAAGTAAATTAGGAGAAGGAACAACCTTCACAATTCGATTTCCAATCCGAAAGAAAAGCCAAGATTCAACTCGATTTCTAAAACAAGAAAGAGAGAAATAAACATGAGAAAACTACTAATCTGTGATGACGATGTTGCAGTAACAAATTATCTGATGGTTTTCCTAATGCAGACAGAGAAATATGAAAGTACAATTGTTAATGATTCGCGCGATATTCCGGAAATCCTCGAAAAAGAGACTTTCGATGCAATTGTACTCGACATGGATATGCCTCATCTTAGTGGTATGGACATTCTTAAACTTATCAACGAGAAGAAGCTTGATACACCGGTGATTATATTGACTGGTGTCAGTGATGTTGATTTAGAGGTGAAAGCGTTGAAACTTGGTGCATTTGATTATCTGACAAAACCTGTGGATGATGAGTATTTGCTAAGCACAATTGATAAATCGATTAAACACAGAACATTAAGAACGCGTATAATTCAGCTTCCCAAACAATTGAAAAAGGAAGACCTTGAGAACGAAGAAGCATTTAAAAACGTACCAACAAAAGACCCGGAAATGATTCGACTTTTTCATCAGATTGAAAAGATGGCTGCAGGTGATTTAAGCATTTTCATCATTGGTGAACGTGGAACAGGGAAAAACTCGCTGGCAAAAGCAATCCATACGGCTAGTCCGAGATGCGATAAACCTTTTGTAGCAGTTGATGTGGCAGCACATGATACCGAATTTTTTTCGATTGCTTTATTCGGACAAGCACAAGACTGGAAAGGTGAGAGGAAGGAAAAACCTGGTTTCCTTGAGGAAGCATCTGAAGGTACAATTTTTATCAACAATATCGAAAAAATGTCTGAAGCAGCACAGATTCGGCTCAATCGGGTTCTACAACACAATGAATATTACAGTGAAGGTTCAACAATTATAAAAAAAATCAATGTGCGTGTAATTGCAGCATCAATTTATGACCTGACTGTCGACGAGTTTAACGGTGTTATGATACCTGATTTGCTTAATCATCTGAGATTGCATTCAATTAAAATTCCACCTTTACGCAAGCGAGCAGCGGATTTGATTCTTATTGCTGAGTATCGACTTCAGCAAGACATTAATCGAACAGGCAAGAAAATACTTGGATTTACCGAAGCTTTCATTGAAATTCTGAAGCAATACCATTTTCCTGGTAATCTGCAAGAACTTCGGGATATTATTGCAACTTCAGTTATCAATACTGATGGTGATATGATAGGTATCGATTCGCTTTCGCCTTATATCCGCGATAAAATGATGAACGAAAAAAGTGCATTGATCGAATTTCATCCTCGAATGCTTGAAGACGTCATTTTCGAGCAGGTTACACAAACTCTTGAGTTTTTCAGTCAGGATAAGAAACGCGCTTCAGAAGAGCTCGGAATATCAATTGAGGAAATCGAGAAAATAAGTAATCAGAAACGATAGTTAGACAATCTATTTATATTATTGCTTCTCACGCGCACCTATGTCAACAATCGCATATCCGTTTGTATCACCGTCAATGATCCTGCTTCTACCAAAAATATCTGCCATACCGATTGCATAATTATTATTACCTGCATCAATGCATGGAGAATCATTTGCATCTCCTTGACTTTTGCTCTGCAAATCAATATGAATTTTTAGAACCTTTGTACTACCAGCATATATTGCATCACCCATATATTGAGAACTTAGTTTCAACTCAGTATCGCTGACAACTTTGCTGACACAAAGCATATAATCCATACCGTCAGCAGTCAGATATATGCTGTCACCAATCTGAACTTCATCAATAAATTTACTATCCACACCGGTAACTGTGCGAGAATATTTTGTAAACTCAATTGTCCCTGTTAATTCAGCTTCATCAGTATCTCGAAACATTGGCTCTGTTCTAATACAATCTATAAATGTTAGATTATTTGAAGTAAAAATTGAATTTGAAATATTGCAATTATAAGAATTATTTATATTCAGTCCTGTGCTGTGGTAGAAATCATCAGAAGATCCAGAGTTCTTTTTATTATTAAAAAATATTGTATTGTAAAAATTTGTTTCAAAATAACTCCCTGTAATAAATAAACCACCGCCTTGAGTCTCTGCAGAATTCAGGCAAATAGAGCTACTATAAATATCCAGCGTATCTATAAAATTTAAAAACAACCCTCCACCTTCATCAATCTCAGTTTTATTTCGCAAAATTTCACAATTTATTATTTCAATATTATCTCCATTACAAAATAAACCTCCACCTTTACCTGAAGTGTTTTGAATTATCCTGCTATTTGCAATGTGCAGTTCCGTATCTGACGTAGCAATACCACCGCCTAAATTCGACGAGTAATTATCTGCAATTATGCTGCTTTTAATGTTAATTGTTGAATCATTCACACTGAATCCACCACCAGAAGATGGAGTAAGATTATCACATCTATTTGCAGAAATATTGCTACCGATTATATATATATCGCTATCGTGAACTGCAATTGCACCACCAGCATTTTTTGCGAAATTGTTATACAATTCAGAATTATATATTTCTATTTTTGATGATTCAGCAAATATTACACCACCTTCTGAATCCGATATATTATTATGGAAGATGCTGTTGTGGATTTCTATGCTGCAATTCCATCTAAGACTAATTGCACCGCCAAATGCGGTGGGTGCGCCACCTCACACAAGGGCGTTGTTATTTCGAAATGTGCAATTCCACAATATTACATTGCTATTACTTAAAATGCTGATAACACCGCCATATGCAATACCTGAAGAATCACAGGTACCAATATTTTCGAAGAAATAGCAGTTAAGCATTGTTAAATCCGATTCATAACATACAATTGCACCGCCACCATATTCATGCCTCATAAAGCCCGATTTTATTGTCAAACCTTCAATTATGGTGTCAACTGTTTCACCGTTTAGACAGATAAATGCCCGATGAAAATTACCACCAGCACCGTCAACAGAAATTATTGCGTTATCAGCACCATTTTTACTTGTGATGATTATCTGTTTGCCATTTAAATCAATGTCCCTATTTTCTTCAATTGTATCGCCGCTTGAATTGTATGTGCCATCATGAATTAAAACACAATCTCCATTAATTGCTGCGTTAACAGCTGGTTTGATAGTTGTATATTGTTTTCCAGAGCCAACTTCAATGAGATTACCTGTGTAAATCAGTTGAAATTCGATACCCGTTGCATAAGCATTCGATTTGTCAATTGCAGTTACAGAAACTTCGTGATATCCATATAAATCAGCATAAAATGGTATCGTGATTTTACAGGAATAAATATTATCAAATGAAGCTTCATCACCGTTAATACCCAAGTCGTTCATAACCGAGTATATTTTATTATTGACTGATAATTCAGCAGTTACATATTGAATATCACTTTGTTCATTATTATCTATAATTTTAGCCCGAATTATTGCCTCAGCGCCGATTTTTACAGGGTCAGTATCAATATATTCAATTACTGGTGCAGAATTAGCAATGCCAGTTCCACTAATGTTCGCAATTGTTTGATAAATTTCATTGGAGTCCAAATATTCAACATATAGTTTGGTGCTAGAGTATTTGAGGTCAGAAGGTACATAATTAACATCTACAAATAGGTAATCATTACTATCAAGCGAAAAAGGATAATCATTAGATGAAAGGATATCATTTGAACTTCGAATAACTCTATAGATTGAAAAATCAGGCAGTGAAGGATTAAGGATTATTGAATTTATCTCTATTTCATCATTACTAATGTTTGTTAACTTTAAGCTTTTTAATGTAACAACATTTACAATTGCTTCGCCAAAATCAAGTGAATCTGGATTAAACAGAATCACACTCGCAATTCCAGTACCAATAAGTTTTATTTCATATGGAGTGTAAATCTTTCTATCATTATGCATAAATTTTAGTTCTGCATTTATCTCTAAAGTTATTGCGGGTTTAAAACCTAATTTCAATGTAATGAAACTGAATTTTTTTATTTCTATCTTGTCAATATTCGAAATAGAATTATTTTCTGCATCCAATATATTAACAATGCTAAATTCATCACCATTTGCTTCTGTTGAATATTCTGTAATTTCTATGTTAGAAATTATTAGTGATTCAGCATCATGATTTTGAATCTCAATATCTTTTATCAAAGTAGTCATTAAAACAGTTTTACCGAAATTAACTTCTGTCGAATCAACATAAAGGTATGGAGTTGTGTTTAATCCCGCGGAACAACTCGAAATCGTTATAAAAATTATTAGCAGTACAAAATTTTCAATTTTCAGTTGTATTTGTTTCATAAATGCTCCAAATTATTCTAGTATGAGTATAACTCAAATTATACTGCATCATTTTTAGCAAATAAATATTACTGTATCAATATTAAACACAAAGTTGATATTAAAGTTCACACTGCCTAATCAATATGTGTGAGATTGGTTTTCATTTTCTCAGATGACTATTTCAATTCCTTCAACCATGATTCATAGTCCGCGATTCGAGATTCTCTCACAGATTTACTGCCGAAAATCCAGTCGCAGAAATGATCTTCACCGCTAAGATTCTTAAGTGCACGATATGCGCAAAAGCGCGTCCATCCTTGAGTACAGTCGCGAAGTGTTGCAATTAACGTCTGTACCACTTCTTTGTTAAGATGTACACCGAGTGCAAGAGCTGCTTCTGGTGAACCGTTAGGCATGTCAGCTTTAAGAATACTAGTAAATAAGTCAATCGCTTTAGCATCGCCAGTTCTGCCTAGTTCGAGAATCGCAGTCTCAAGAAGCGGTGGATACACAGAAATATTGGACTTTGTGATGTCAGCATCATTGTTTCCCTGACGTTTCGCATATGCACGTGCTGAGAAGCATGCTCTTGTTACTTCCAACAATTTGTCCGATTTAAACGCACTTAGTTGACCGCCGATTTGCAAAACAGCGGTATAAAAGAATGCTTCAGCCCCGTTTGTAGGTGCTGCACTAAAGCTCTCTATCGCTTTTTGACATGCATCCTTGGCAAGAGTGCCTGATTTCTGCGACAGAGTTACCAATGCCTGAGCCCGAACGGTTGAACGTCCATAACCGATAACAATTTCATAAAACCATTTTGATTCTATCTCAAGCTTTTCTAATGCTCGAACTGCCCACACCGAGATAGATTCGGGGATTGCAGCATCTAATGCTATTGATTTTAACGCTTCAACACCCTTATTTCCTGGAATCCTACCAAGCGCATCAGGCACCAAAAACCAATTCACCCTGTTAAATGCCTGCCCAATGCCACTGCTTTGAAGCATACTAAGTATTTTATTTACTTCAACCTCTGAATTCAGCGCAGCAAGTGCGAGTTGTGTCATTTCCCATAAAATCACATTTTTGTATCCGACTTTCTCAGGAAAAGCAGCACGTTGTCCCAGAATTATCACGTTTGGATTTTTTGGATCTTGAGGTGATGGAACTTCACCACCTGCATCTGCTGAACTTCTGCTCGGAAACGCACTTTTGAACCGTTTGGCAGCAGAGCGTAAAATATTAATCCATGTATCGCGGTTGCTGCTATCAGCATCAGCACATCTGGCGATTGCAGGCAGAAGCGACCACATAAAATCTTTATCATTTGCTTTAAGAGCAGCGTTGAAATATGCCATCAATTTCCCGCAAGTGCCTTTATCTCCGTAACTTCCAAGCGCATAGCATGCAATCGACTTATACATCGGGTCTTTATTTACAAGCATACTCTTAAAGAACTTGATATTCGAGTCAGATTTTGTGTTCATCAGACCTTTCATTGCACGTAGCTGCACAACCAAATCACTATTTTTGATATATTTTCGCAATTCCTTGTATGCATCTTCTTCATGATAATTCGCAAGAGCAGCGACTGCATTTCTTTTCAGAAAGATGTGCGACGATTTCGCGCAACCGATGACTGCAGGCAGTCCATCTTTTCCAAGCGATAGAATTCTGTGAGCATAATTCGGATCCATCATCAGCGGATATCCGCCTGTGAATTCTACTGCTGCAAGCTTAACAAACATCGAATTCATATTCGTTCGCGGACTTACAGACGGAATTGAAGGTGGATTTGAAGGAAGCTGACCGACAATGCTTTCGATTTCGCCCATCAAGCCGAATGCTCCACCATTATTCGCAGGTTTTTGACCTGGTTGATTCGGTCTGCCTGGTACAGGATTTGGATTCTTCCCTCCGGGATTCGCGCCACCGGGATTTGCACCCGGCTGTCTCGGTGCTGCTGGTGGACGCGGAATTGCACCAGTTCCAATACCTGCTGGCACTCCGACCTCGATTAAATGTGCTTTAATCTCTGGATATGAAATGATTTCCGGGTGCATAATCAATCTAATTGCGCATGTTACGCCGTCCCAGACAAGTTCCGCAGGATATTCGGGTTGATAATTCCACTCAATAATCCATGATGCTGCGCCCGGAGAACGTTTCGGTACATTTTTACCCGTAACAACAGGACCAGTCTCAGTTTCTTTACCGACTTCCTTTGGAAAGCGTTTCACCTTTGGTATTGAAACTTGCAGATGTGTCATTATGTCTGTGGTTTTGATGTCGAAATAGGAATAAAGATTTTGTACTGAGAAATCCATTCTTGGAGGTTTAACCGGGTCTTCAAGCACTTCTGTTTCATGTCCGTGTTTGCCATTTTTTGGTTTTTTATTGTCATCCTTTTGCTTTTTATAACCACCAGTAATCAGTGGCACTTTACCGCTTGGTGTTGGCACTGGTTTCGGGAAATCCTTTGTCCATTCGATCGGTGCGCCTGGAGGTGTTCCGCAGTCGAGGTCTGCTTGTGCATTATATGACAGAACCCAGGTTAATATGAAGCTAATGACGATTAATCCAGCGAATCGTTTGATATTCATTATATTCTCCTTTACGGACTTCCACCCTCACATATTATCATATATACATTACATTAAACCAAATCCCGCAGCAAATTCCCCACATTTTTCTTAATTTCAAGCATCTTCAAGTTCACATGATTCTGATGACAATTTGGTTGAATTTAAAGACCATCCTTAGATATGAATCTTGTTATTGCATTATCGATGAAGAAAAATAACAAAAATTCAGAATAATGTTCTTCAAGAATGCCATTCATTCGAATCAAAAAATAACCATTCCTACAACTGTATTCCCATATTATCGAATCTGTATCTTTTTCAGTAACTATAGAGGGTTTACCTATAAGCTTCCTTAACCACTTTTTTTCTATTAACAAAGGTAAGAATTCACCAATTCCATCTGAAAATGTTTTATCTATTTCTTGTTCAACCTCAGCAATATCGCGCATACTATCACTGCAATAAATAGTATTTCTTCTTCGGAATCTATTGTGAATGAATACTTGTTTATTGAGGTAACCAGCATTTTCAAATATATTTATATAATTTTCAACATTTATCAATCCGTTCCAAAATTGAGTTAAAATTGAGTCCAAAAACCAAAGAATTACTGTGATTAACAGGAGGAAACCAAAAAGAATTATTACAATTCTATAATCAATCAAAAAGTATACTCTGAGTATTAAAACGATTATTGACAGTAAACCAAAAAGAACCGATGAAACACGATAAATAATTTTGTGTGATAATTTGTTACTATACATTTAATATTCTCTTGTTTACATCAATTGGGAAGGGAATATGTTTTGTCGTAGAGGGGGATTTCTTCTTCGGGCGTGGCAGCAGCATAATGTTTGTATGTGATTATTACACGGGCTTTGCCACCGGCGACTTTCGGCACATCGTACCCAAAGCTGAACTCCTGCCAGCCACCGTCCTCAACCTGCGTACTCGGCATATCCGAACCCGGCTTGGGTTTGCACATCGCCAACTCACCACCGCCTATAAACTGTCCGTTAGCATCCTCAACTGACACAAAAATATTTACGCGACGCTTTGCAGTGCCGGTCGGGAAATGATGCCCGGTGCCTTCGTTCGTGATGCGAACAATCACAAACGGTTCATTGTCGATGTCCTCAAATTTTACGCTGACTGAAAAAGCAGATTTCAGCATAATCAAATCGTGACCAGCATAGAAATTGTGCTGTTTGTGCGTTTTTTCGTTTATTCTATGAATTCCTTTAGAGTCCTTAACTTTACTGATAACGCTGCCGTCAAGGTTACTGCCTGATTTATTAGGCATATGACACTGGACGCAGGTTTTTTTAACATTGACAGGTTTCGGGTTTAGCTCCCATTCCTCATATTCGTGCAAGGTTTTGGGCAGAAATGTCGAATGACACCCGCCGCAATACTTCGGTGTGCCGAAATTCGCATCTCCGACAGCTTTGCAGCCAATGTTGGTTCCATGTTTGCCGACAATCTGCTTTCCACGACGATGACATGATGCGCAGTCTATGCCGTCTTCAAGTCTGAGTGTAGTTTTTGCATCTCTGCGGGACACCGGCTGTTTCAAAGGTTCAACTTCAAGTGTACTTTCCGAAAGATGACAGTTCTCGCACCAGGGGATGCCGGGTTTGTCATCCTTGAAGAACATAAACACTCGGAAAAGCCAGTCATCGTGGGCGTAGCGGTGAAATGAGTTTTTCCATTCGTCGAAAATCGTTTTGTGGCAAGGGATGCACGAACGTGGATTATTGATGTCAATTTGTGCAACGGCATGTTCGTATGCTGGTGATGTATCCGGCATAGTCTGCAAACGGTCTGAGGGTGTTGTTTGAGTCTGATTTTCGTTATTATAATCCAAGTCTTTGTCCGGTTCTTCGGAGTTGTAAACGGCTAAAATAAGCAGAAATAGTGCTGTCAGGAACAAAATGGCAATTAAAATCGGTTTAATTATTTTTTTCATAAAACTTATTCGTAAATTTCGCGAATTATATCATTGTAAATCATTATTTAGGAATAAAACCAGAAGTGAGAGTTTTGTCCTTGTCGTTATATTCACCTCGGAATCGCCAAACAACTTCGTCTTCACCCGGAAATCTTGCTCTATCAAGTTCTGCAACGAACAAAACGCGCACAATATGTTTTTCGCTGGCAATTTTTAACACATTCCCCGGTAATTTATCATCGGTTTCAACTTCACGATTCGACAAAATCTGACCTTCAAGAATGTTTTTCAAGTTTGCAGCAATTTCCTGCCAATTACTCTCAAAATGCTTGAAATTCGTTGTATCTCGGATTTTATATGACATGCGGTACCAGACTTCGTTGATGCGTTCATCATCAATTGCATTCATCAGGTTTGTCCGACCTTTTTGCGCGGATTCATCGTTGAAGGACATTGTCGTTAAACACCCACCAGAAATTATAACAGTGAGAATAAGCGTACAAATAAGTTTGTTCATTTTACTGACGATGTTATATTTCCTAAACCAAATTTACAGCATGATAACATGAGAATATGGGTTTTCGCAACACTGCTGATTTTACTGAGCATTCATGCTGGATGTTACTATACACATGCATACAAAGGTCAATTGCTTCAGCAGATTTCGCAAGTTGACATAGAAGATTATCTTGAGCGTAAGGAAGATTTGCATCCCATTGCGAAACATCGGCTTGAGCTGATTTTGTCAGTTCGGAAATTCGCATCTGAAGAAATCGGTTTGAAAGCAGGTGATAATTACACAAGAATCTATGATACTCAAGGGTTTGCGCCTTCATATGTTGTGAGCGTCGCATATCCCGGACAATTGCAGTACTATTATCGATGGTTCCCTGTCGTCGGCAAGCTTCCATACAAAGGATATTTCGACCTTGAGATGGCGATTGCAGAAGCAAAAAGGTTTGCAGAGAAGGATTATGACATAAACATTGGGCAGGTTTCTGCATATTCAACAATTGGCTATTTTGATGACCCTGTGTTCTCGACGATGCTTGAATATGACGAGATTTCGCTTATCGGGTTAATAATTCATGAGCTTTTACACAACACGGTTTACAAGAAAGATTTTGCGGAGTTTAACGAAAGCTTGGCGACTTTTTTTGAGCGTGAAGGAACACTTTTGTACATTGAGCGAACACTTGGGAATGACAGCGGAGTTTATAAGCATGCGGTAAAATCGTTTGCAGACGAGGATTTGTTTGTTGACCTTGTGAAAGAGCTTGTGCAGGAATTGAATGAGTTTTATGCGCAGGAAATCGGTTTAGAGCAGAAAATGAAGGAACGTCAGCACATTTTCGACAAAATAAAAGCAAAGTACAAAAACATGCGCGATACTGGGATTTTCAGCACAGACAACAATGATTGGGTGCTTGACCGAAAGCTGAATAATGCACTAATTCTCAATCTTTCGACGTACAAATTCAACCTTGATTTATATCATCGGATTTACGAGATTGCAGGTGATTTGAAGAAAGCAATCCCAATATTCAATGAAGCATCAAAAGCATCTGACCCGATAAAATTCCTCGAAAATTACATAAAATCCAGTATGAATATGCATGAATGATATTTTAAAATATAATATTTTCAGCAATAATTGATGGATTGAAGTTTATTTCTTTTTACAGACAAACATGATGGAAAATGAGGAAAATCTGAATC
>CAYZQB010000026.1:0-24891 GCA_964480395.1 uncultured Planctomycetia bacterium | reverse complement strand
CCTCCGAAGAATATATAAAAACGGCTCATTTAATAGAAATAGGGAGCCGAAACCTAAATGTTAAAGCAATTTTACTGAGCTATATTGTAAGAACGAAGAAAAATTTCACTTGTTCGATTAATTTATAATTTTTTACAATTTTTTTTTAATGCATCAAGGATTGCTAGATCGGCACGGGAACTTTTTCGAGTATTTCTTCAATAATTAATCTTCCTGTCTCAATCTCCTGTTTATCATATGAGACTTTCTCGATTATGCGATGCGCAAACACTGAGATTGCAAGCGTTTTAACATCATCTGGTACAACGAAATCGCGACCTTCAACCAATGCAAGAGATTGAGTAGCACGAAACAGCATGAGCGAACCTCGTGGACTGACACCAGCCAGCAGTTTCGTGTGTTTTCGTGTCTTCTCAGCAATCGTGAGAATATAATTGGCAATGCTTTTATCGACATTAATATGGCGAGTAATATCCTGAATCTTCTTTATGTCTTCTGCAGTCATCACGAAATCAAGTGCTTCAAGCGGATGTTGTAATTTCTGACCGTATAATATACTGTTTTCATGGGATTTATCAGGATAGCCAACAGACAAGCGCATAAGAAAACGGTCGAGTTGGGATTCCGGCAGAGGATATGTCCCAGCGAATTCGATTGGATTCTGCGTTGCGATAACCATAAAAGGTTCCGGCAGTTTATATGTTGAACCGTCAATTGAGACCTGAAAATCGTTCATAGCTTCAAGAAGTGAAGACTGTGTTCTTGGAGTTGTACGGTTTACTTCGTCTGAAAGGACAATATTTGCGAAAATCGGACCCTTTTTAAATGTGAATTCACCAGTTTTTGATTCATAAACGGATACACCAAGAATATCTGAAGGAAGCAGATCAGGTGTGAATTGTATACGCTGAAACGTGCAATTGATAGATTTCGCAAGCGCACGAGCGAGAGTCGTTTTACCCACCCCTGGCACGTCCTCAATAAGCAGATGTCCCTGAGCGAATAAGCCGACAAGCAGCATCTTGACAACTTCAGGTTTACCAAGAATTACCGTTTCAATATTTTTTGTCAGCAATTCGATTTTGTTTTTCACTTCTCTTTTATCCATTTTCTCCTCATGTAGTAATCAGTTTATGTGTGAATACGGATATGATGACATACTCAGTATTCTGTAGTAAATATTCGATTCTGGCAGATGCAGAAGATTTATTTTGTCTTCAGCAGCAACTTCTTTTTTATTGCCGATTAAACTTTCGGGTTTAATCATCAAAACAAAAATATTCTCAATTGGTTCGATTTTTTCGCACAAAATAACGATTATTGTACCCTCCATTAATTCCTGTACAAAGTTTACAACATTTAGTCTATCGATGCATTCTTTCTGTAAAATCGGGTGCATTTGCTTGAAATCTTCGAGTTTTATTGTTCGGTAACGCAGGTTGTGAATATTTATCGATTTCATCGACCGGTTTTTATCGATATAATTGATGAAATCGTGCAGCAAACTCAGTCGGACGCTTCTAATTTCGGGGAAAACATATTTACCGATGCTGAGTTTGTCTGAAATAATCGGTAGCACTTTATCCGCACGTTTAATTGGTTCAATATCTCGATTTGTAAGAAATTGCCAGAATTTGACGCATTTTATGACAGTTTCTGGTGTTTTTTCAGAATCTGTGTCGAGAACAGGCAGAATATAGTTCCAGAAGTACTTGTCGATATCTTTGTATTGCTGATTTGATGTTGGCGACGGTTCTGGCGCAAGGAATTTTGGCTCTTCAACACACGCAATTGTCAGCATGATGAAAAATGAAGCTTCAATCATGATTAATATTTTTAACGTTTGCATTGATGTTTCTTAATAACCTTTTCAAGCCCGTTCTTTTGATAGGCGATTCTTGGAAAATCCTCAAAAATGCTGAATTCGACATATTATGCAATTTTTCTGCAGATATTTCCTGCCAAAATTGTGCTGGTGTGAAGTTTTTATCCTCAGTTACAAATACTTTTGAGTTTTTCGGACAAACCTGCTGGCAGATGTCGCAACCGTAAATCCAGTCTTGCAGGTCGGTCGTTATTGACAACTCTCCCTTGTGTTCAATTGTCAGGTATGAAATACATTTACTCGGATCAACCATATAATCAGCCGATATCGCACTTGTTGGACAAGCTTCAATGCATTTATTGCAGTGCATACAGAAATCGTCATGAAAAATGGTCGGTTTTTGTGCTTCAATCTTGATGCTTGTGATGATTAATGCGATGAAAATCCAGCTTCCATATTCCGGCACGTAAAGCAGTCCGTTTTTCCTGCGCAAGCCGACCCCTGCTTGTTCAGCCCAGTATATCTCAGGGAGTGCGCCTGAATCAACCTGCACTTCAAACATTGCGTCCGGATATATCAATTTTAATTTATTCATTATCTGTTGTAATTTACATTTCAACAAATTGTGATAATCGACATTGAGAGCATATCGACTCACCTTGAATTTTTGATTAATTTCGAATATTTTTTTGGGAGAACCGTAAATATTATACGGGAAAACAGCAGCGATTATCGACTTTGCGAACGGATATTTGGCTGTTGGATTTTTGTAGGCATGAGCATATTCGGGTCTTTCGAGAAACGCCATTGTTCCGTGCTTTGCAGATTCAATCCAGTCATCGAAATATGCCTGCGATTTTTCAGGTAATTCGCAAACTTCTGCCCAGCCGACTCTTACAAAGCCCTCCAGTAACAGTAAATTTTTAATAACGTAAAAAAAATCATTCATATTTGATAATAAATTAGTACGTAATAACAAAAATCAAACACAACTGGCGGTTTTACCAAGCTCTACCATAATTTCTGAATACAGTTGTAAGAAACCCGATAATCTCAAGTGATTTTAGCTGTTTATTACCCTGAAAGAACTCGTGTTTCTCATTAAATGTAAAAACCGATGGTTTATATTTATTGTTATAAGGAATGAAATACAAAATATTTTTCTTGGTGTCAATGTACAAGCTTCGAACTTCAGCGACATCGTCGTATTTGTAGAGTACAATTTTGCGATTATAAGGCATAAATGAGATTATTTGTGCTTCTTCCGATGAGAAATCATTTTTTGTTTTAGGGTTTTTATCTGTTTTCTTATGTAAAGCATGCTCAAAAATGCAAATGTCCCCATCTTTTATTTCTGGTTCGAGTACTTCACCCTTGAAACTCATTGCGAAATACATATCACATTGAAAGTCGTGAATTTGTATTGTTTTGTTGTTGTCCAGATCAGGTTCCCAATTGAAACTATGCGACGAAAAATTTCCAAGATAATTTAATCTGCCTTCGATTTTATCAGGCTTACTGTAATTAATATATTTATTATCAAACATTCTGCCTTCACCAAGCATCAACCAGTTTGGATTGCATCCGGTTTTTTTGATAATTCGTTCGAGAGTTTGTATGTTTGGTGATACAAATTTTTCATATTTCCCAAGTGAACTCTGTGGAATCCCGAGATAATTTGCGAAATGTCTTTGCCCTCTATCCCCGAATAAATGTAGCCTAAGTTCAATTAAACGTTGCGCAAAATTCATATTACCTCTATAGATAATAAGTAATTATCAGATATGATATATTATTTTTTAACATTTTCTACTTGAATTTGTTTTTTTTTATATTAAATTATATATACATTTTTGATAATTTGGGAATGTTTGATTTTGGGGAGAGACTCCACAATGAACAATAAAAAAACTCTGTTCGTTTCTCTCAATTCAAATCTATATAAGAATACGAAGTATAGATTTAAACGGTTTAACATCAACAATACCAAGATATATAACGTTGATATTGATAAATTATCTGATGTTTATTTTGATACTTTCGATCTGATTATCATTGATTCCAGCTTATTATACAGCAAAATTAATGACAAAACTCTTATTGAAGTTTTTAAAGAAAACGTAAAAAAAGCTGAAATTTTTTTACTTGATGACGAATCCGACAGTCCTGTGCCTGAAAACATGCATATTAGCTGCGTTTTTTCTGAACCTGTTCTTACGGAACAACTATGGAAAATGATGGATAAGGTCCTTAATAAAAGCTGATATTTATCCCAAAAATCACCATTCGAATACAAATTTTGCCTACTTCCCATATCAATTATTTTCACAAACAATTTTATGAATAAGATGCAAGTTAAGTTTGTTTAACACTTTATTGGATTCATATAATCAAGAGAAATTATTGCAAAGGATGAAATTTACAGATGAAAGCCGATGAAAATTTTTAAAATTTATCCTCATTTTAGTTGAATTGAAATATATTAACCTACTGCAAACGTCGAAATAAAAGTATCAATGATGCACAACTTTACCCCGACAGCATGTTTTCGATGGAGTTTAAAATGCCTCAGTGTGATTCCAGCCAAGCAAATCAAAGCAGCAAACTTGGTTTTGAAAAGAAAATCCTGATTATCACAGGAAATTACGGGTCCGGTAAGACTGAGATTTCGGTCAATCTCGCACTTGGTCTCAAAGCATCCGAGCAACCGGTTACAATTATCGATCTTGATCTTGTTAATCCATATTTTCGCGCGAGAGAAGCAATTGACATACTTGAGAAGAATGATGTTAATGTAATTGTTCCAACCGGTGAACATTATTACGCTGATCTACCGATACTTGTTCCACAGGTTCGAGCAAAAATAATCCAACCTGAAGGTTATGTAGTGCTTGATGTCGGTGGGGACGATGTCGGCGCAAGAGTTCTGGCATCGTTTTCCGATGTGTTGACACCTGAAAATTATGAAATGTTCTTCGTAGTGAATATCAGCAGACCCTTTACCGAGAACGTTGAGGGAATTAATCGAATACTGCGCGAGATTGAAGCTTCATCTTCAAGTAAGATAACAGGTTTAATCGGAAATACTCATCTCATGGATTATACCAATACCGAAACCATTTATTCCGGTTATAAAATAACCAACGATTTCAGTGAAAAATACGATATACCGTTGAAGTTCATAACTGTGATGCGTGAAATTGCTGAAAAAATCGATAAAAATATTATTAAATGCCCTATACTTCCGCTTGAGCGTCTTCTTGTTCCACCATTTAAAAGAAGAATCAGAAAATCACCACTTTATTACGTTTAATTAATTCATTTCTCATACATTAAATAATTACGACATTAAGCAATATTGCTGAATTTTACGTCATACTATTTCAGAGCATCATGTTAATGTACATAAAAATAAAAACTTCCTTAATAATTTTATTTACATGAATATAGAAAATTCCAATAATTAATTAGCTGATCATATATTTTTCTATTAATATAATTACCTGATGTGATATTGTATATTTTGTCATATACTGATAAATCCGTATCGGAAAAAAAAATTAAAGAAATTTTATTTATTTATTGCTTGACAACATTATATTTTCTGATAATAATTATAGTATTGTACGCTACAACTACTAAATTTATTAGCTTACAGATTTCTCAAACTAATTTGGGTACATGCTGAATTATAAAAGACTTTAATCATAGAATATTATAACGCATGAAAAACACTTGTTTAGGAGGATTCAATGGTTGATAAAAAGAAAATTGGTAACATTCCTCAGCCAAGCAGTGATTTTGCTAAGAAGTACCGTGATCTTGACGAGGAAATCCCGGAACGCATTCGTAACAGCAAATTCCGTAATTGGCTCGAAGAATTTATCAAGAAGAACAAGCTTCACAACCGTGATGTTGGTGAATTGTTTGGCGTAAACGACTCATTAATAGGGCATTATCGCAAGGGAACAAGACTGCCAACCTATACAACGCTTCAACGAATTAAGATTGCGACTGGCATTGATATGAACGATTTATTCGACGACGAAATCGGTGACTTTTTATAATCGGCTTACAGAAATTTGTAAGGATTTTTTAGAAATTTAATGTAAATTAAGCTCAGGGGGTGAAATCTCCTGAGTTTTTTTTGATTTTTACAAAGGGAATATTTATTCACGTGATAATGTTATTTGCCTGACCGTAAAAACACTTACAAGGAGATTACATGGGTTTACTTTCAGACGATGATAAAAAAGCATTGCAGGAAGAATTTGGTAAAATAACCAGAAAAATTAATATTCATTTCTTCTCTTCCATGGAAAGTGAAGAATGTCCTTTATGTAATGAAACTAAGAAGATTTTAGATGAAGTTACAGAGCTGTCGAATTTTCTCAACGTAACTGAATATGATATTAATACAGATCCCGATTCAAAATTGAAATTCAATGTAGAAGTTGTTCCAGCGATTATTTTGACTCTAGAAGACGGCAAGGATCTCGGTATCAGGTGGTATGGGATACCAGCAGGGCATGAATTTATGACGCTTGTCGGAGCGTTAATCGATATTGGCACTGATAATATTGACATTCCTGACTGGGCACTCGAAAAAATCAAGGAGATAAATAAGCCTGTGGACATTAAAGTTTTTGTAACACCGACTTGACCTCATTGCCCAAATGCTGTCCGTGTGGCACAAACAATTGCATATAAAAACGAAAATGTTACTGCAAGCTGTTACGAAGCATCAGAATTTATGGAAATTTCTCAGAAATACGAAGTTATGGCGGTTCCAAAGGTTGTAATCAACGAGAATTATTCGTTTGAGGGAGCATTACCTTTCCCGAATTTTCTCGAACAGATTATGAAGGCAATATCTTAGTTAACATCTTCCCGAAATTCAGGTTTTGCAAAAGTGGCAGTCATATTGTGTGGGTCACTTTTTAGCCATTTGACTCCAAGATAAATGAAGGGTGTATCAAACACAGCAATTATCACTTTCAGTATCCACCATGGGATTAACAACGTAAAAACATATGCTGCAGTAAATTTAGGTGAAGTGTTTTGGATAATTGGCACGATTTTCATTAAACCATCGGGCAGATGCCAGAATGCGATAAACATAAATACAACAGAATCAATGAGTTGTGATGCTATTGTTGAAAAGTTGTTTCGAATCCAAAGGAATTTACCGGCTGTTTTTTGTTTCCAAAAATGAAATGCCCAAACATCATGCATCTGTGACAGAAAAAATGCGGTAATTGATGCAATCTGCATTCTGATTGACAAACCGAATATTTTAGAAAATTCACCATGTGAGATATAACTTCTCTGAGCAGTTGGAATCAATACCGATATTGTTGAAAGAATTAGTACGAAAACCATTGCAATCAACCCAACATAGACAACTTGCTTTGCCTTCTCCTTGCCGAAAACCTCGCCGATTATGTCCGTTATTAAAAAAGTTATCGGAAATGCAAGAATGCCTACCGAGAAATCTACTCCCCAAATTTCGCTAATTTTACCTCCAAGTAAGTTTGATACTATCAAGCCAGCGACGAAAATACCGGTTAAAATATTTGCTTTGAATAGCATTTTGTCATTAATCTGAATCTGCGTTGTTTCTGGCATACTCCAAATCCCTTCCGAAAAATCAAATTTTGAATAATAGTTTTACTATTTCAGATAGTGATAATTAGCGAAAGAAATCGAGAATATTGCATTTCGTGGCATTTTTTTGCAGCAATTGGCAAAATCACGCAGATTTATCAAAATTCAATACAATTCTGGATTTGGTTTTTTACTGAGGTCAATATGGAAATGCTCATATTCATCTAGCTGAAGTTTGAATTTACCCACATTATCCAAGCATTCTTATCGAAGCCGAATCGCGAAGTAGTGATACTTTCAAGCGCATCAAGAGCGGATTCTTTCGTTTCACTTGGTTCTTTCTCATCAAGCTTGTTAACAATGAACAGCAATCCTTTCTTGTGCTTCAATTTTGCCAATGATTTCAGAATATCATCCTGTAATGTTGTATTGAAATCTATATCGTAAGCTTCTATCAAAGCATCGACAGCCTCGATATTTTTCGGGAAATCTGCAAGCATTCCGACGACGCGCCAGCGAATGAATTCTGATACTTTTTCATTCCAAAGTACGTTTGTTAACGCCTTGAAAGATTCATCAGACCGATGAATTTTCAGGTAAGTTATGGCAATAATCTTGTCGCTGTCAGATTTTGTCGGGTCGTTGATGATCCGAGATGCTTCGGAAACTGATTTTATCAGACCGGTACCGATTTCATCATCTGGCTTATTATCGGTTTTCTCAGATTCACTAGTTTTATTCTCGAATCGAAGAGTATGCTCTTTCATGTCGTAAAGCGGTAAATACCGATAATAAATTTCAAGGTTGAGAATGTTTAGGCACGTAGAATAAAGTCTTCCGCCGATTTCTCCCCAAAAATCCTCAAGCGGGTCCCATGAACCCTGAAAATCTCCATCTTTCGTTATCTGATAGCTCAAAATTGCCTGCTGAAGTGCTTTGTTCCACCTATTCCAATCCTTTCCGACGCCATTTGTTATCATAAACAACGAAAGTGTCCCATAATACCAATAATACGTCGTATGAAAAAAATCATCATTGTTCTTGAGTTTGCGGTATTCCTCTTTACCCCACATGGATTTTGAGCTGCGAAGTTTGCTCTTATTAGGCAGGTTCGTTTTCATCCATCTGATACTTTTTTCCATTAATCTGTCTGAAACGGGAACACGGGCATAAAGTCGGCAGAGTACGCTGACAGCTGTCATTGCAATCCCCTTTCGAAACGGATAAACACTCCCATTTACGCTGTAATACGCTGAGCCATCGCTGTTTAACAGCTCTTGAACTCCCCGATATGCACTCTCCCAACTGCTGCGACGAACCGGAATGCCCGAAGACATCGCTGAATGCAGTGCCATCATCACCCAGCCGGTAATTGACATATCAGTTCTATTCTGGAGTTTATTCGATGTATAATCCCAGCCGCCTGATGCTTGCTGAGAGTTGTACAGAAATTTCAACGCTCTTTTCAACGGCTCCAAAAGGTCTTCCCTGCCTGTCAGGGTGTAATACTCTGAAAGTGCAAGCGTAACAATTGAATGATTGTACAACATTCCACCGACTGTGCTGCTGAATACTCCTGAACTGCTTGATTGCCTATTTAGTAGAAACTGCACTGCTTTCCTGATTGTTTCCTTGTATTCTCCGAAATTCTCGGTATGCCCATCGCCAAGAAAACACAGAAGTGCAAGTCCTGTGTAACCTTCAACATGTGCGTTTCCAGTCGCTGGCGCGTCTTCCGCTCTCCATGAGCCATTCAATTTCTGCTGTTCCGCCAGCCACTTTAACCCAAGCTTTACACTATTCACGGTTTTCTTTGTGCCACCATGCTTGGCAAGCATAGTTTCTTTACCTGTACCACGTCTGTGTCCCGATATTGTCGAGTTTATGCCCTCTTCACCATCTTTCTCACCGCCCTTCGAGCTCACGCTGACGCCAAGATTATGCGTGTCAACAATCGACGGACGATCACTTTCGACTTTCCGGTCTTCTTTTGAATCCAGTGCTGTTGGATTAAAGTTAATTCCAGGAATTTCAGGCATTGGGACATCTTCAGGATTCGCAAATTCAGGATCATAATCTGTTTCTCTATTCATCGGATCGTCAGGGTCATCTTCCAAGTCGGGCTGAAGATCCATCGCTGAGTTGTCAATGTCTTTAGCAAGCATGCTTGGGTCAAAATATGTCATTTTCTTGGGTTCAACCGGTTGTGCTTCAACTAAAATAACAGACCACAAAGCAATAAGGAAAACTGAATGCACAATCGAAGTCAGCGTAAACCATTTCCAGTTTCCACTTTGAATCAATTCGTTTCCGATGAATCCTTTCCTATCTTTCAAATATTTTTCGTTTTTAGATTCGAGTAGCGTTATGTGCCTGATTTTATTGACTTGATCTTTAGTCAGAATAATGTGAGCATCATTAAACGCTTTGAATCTTGCGTGCAAACGCCAGGACACAGGCAGCTCGTATAAATTCTTGGCACCAAGAAGCATTGAAATCGCCTGCTCGTATTCCGCAAGTTTCAGAGGGAGTTTGTTTTTACGATAATTCTTCTCAATCCTTTTCTCAACTCTTACTGCAGAAACCTTTAAATCTTTTATCTGTTCCCACTTTTCCTCGATTTCCTGATGCTTTTCTGTATTTTCATTCTCAACAATTTCGGAATATTCAAGTTTTTTAGCATTTTCTGAATGCTCAACCGAAGCAGAATCTTTGTTTTCAATGTCAAAATTGAGCATCGCAGTCTCAAGCTCTCTAAGCTGCTTTTTGATATTAATTCTCGAAAGCTTTTTTAATTCAAGGGTTGAAGTTTCATGCAAAGATTCAGAATATTCAGTCTTTTTCTTCTGAAGCTTCAATTCATGCGAAGTGTTTTCTTTACTTTCGTCTTTGTTTTTGGATCTATCAGCGTCGTGTTTTTTTTCTTCCCATAGGTTTCGTGCTTTTTTTCCGTTTTTTTTTAACAGTAGTGAAGTTCTTGGGAATTCCCTTTTTGTCGGTATTTTTAGGACTTTATTTGCAGGTTTCTCAGTATTTATTTTTTTTCGAGCTTTGCTGGAACTTATTTTAACAGGTGAATCGTCAGTACTGATTTGCATCAATGTCTGCTCAATGTCAGCAATCAGAAGACTTGTTTCAGATTGGGTTTCCTCATCCACATCTATTGCATGTTCAACAAGCGGTTCTTCAACTAATTCCGGAATTGGTAGAAACTCTTTTGAACCCGAGTGTGTATATTCGTTATATGAGTATTCAGGTGAAGCAAACACGGGAATTTTAACGTTACGGACATTTTTAACACCGTCGAAATCGACAAGTTTCGTCGAAAAACACTCCGCGCATAAATGTCCATTTGCCACTTGATTGTGTCGACAAATTGGACAAATGTTTTTCGCTTGCGCGGAAGCCGCTGATTTCGTCGTCATGTAGACCTCATTAACGCTACTTAAATATAACATTTTTCAGGATTAAAATCCAAATGTTCTTCGAAAAAATGGAATTTTCAACACAGTTTTGTTTTTGTTTTCAAAGAACACAAAAACATGTAAGCATCAGTTGATTGAAATAAAAATGATCTTATAATTTGTTAACACCAAAATTTTGTGAAAGGAACGATATGTATTTACTAAATTCGCTTCTGTTGCTCGCAAAGGACTCTGGTAACGAGGATCCCACCTGGATTATTTTCCTAGTAATCATCGGTATTATTGTTCTCGGTTTTATATTTTTCATTATGAAATTTGTCGGACTCTGGTTCCAGGCATACATGTCAAAAGCGGATATTGTAATATTCGACCTTATTGGAATGTATTTCAGAAAAGTCGATGCAAGACTCATTGTCAACAACAAAATTGCACTTGTACAGGCAGGTCTGCGCAATATATCAACGAAAGAACTCGAAGCACATTTTCTTGCTAAAGGCAATGTAACAACTGTTACACGGTCGGTAATCGCTGCTGATCGTGCTGATTTGAAACTCAACTTCAAAATGGCAGCGGGTATCGACCTTGCTGGTCGTAATGTTCTCGATGCTGTTCAAACTTCGGTTAATCCTCGTGTTATCGACTGTCCTGATTCAAGAAAAGGAAGAGAAACGATTGATGCGGTTGCGATGGACGGAATTCAGCTCAAAGCCAAAGCACGAGTAACCGTTCGCACAAATCTGGCAAAGCTTATCGGTGGCGCAACCGAAGAAACGATTATAGCACGTGTTGGCGAAGGTATTGTTTCCGCAATCGGTTCATCGATTACTTATAAGGAAGTTCTTGAGAATCCTGATAAAATTTCGAAGCAGGTTCTGGCGAAGGGTCTCGATGCGGGCACGGCATTCGAAATCCTGTCAATCGATATTGCGGATGTTGATGTCGGTGTGAATATTGGTGCGAAACTTCAGGCAGACCAGGCAGAAGCGGATATGCGGGTAGCACGAGCAAAAGCGGAGGAAAGAGCTGCATTGGCACGTGCATCCGAGCAAGAAATGGTCGCGAAAACTCAAGAAAATCGGGCAAAGGTTGTCGAAGCTGAAGCAATGATTCCTCAGGCAATTGCAGAATCGTTCCGCTCTGGAAATCTTGGAATCCTTGATTATTACCGTATTAAGAACATTCAAGCAGATACGAACATGCGTGAAACGATTGGTGGTTCGGACAAGAAAACAGGTGGTAGCGGCGAAAATCAGATATAAGCTGACTCAAAACAATAACTCCGTTTGGAGGGATTATGAATCTATTTAACATTAATGCTTTTATGATATTTGCCGGTGAAGAAAGCAGCATTTTTCAGCTTATTGCGGCTGCCGTAATAATTGTTACCAGCGTCATTGCAAGTGCTAAAGGTGCAAAGAAAAAACAGCAGCAAGAGCAGGAAAAACAGCGTAAAATGAATATTGCGAAATCACCACAACCATATACGCAAAAATCTAAACCGATTCAACAGCAAAAACCCCAGCCCGCAAAGTTCTGGGGTGTTCCGCTTGAGAAAATTGATGAAAATGATGATGAATACGTAGATTACGATGAATATGATGATGATTATGACCCGCTTGAACAACAACCTGCACGCGTTCAAAAGAGCTTTGCACATAAGATTAATGAGCATGTGTTCGCTGCGGATAAAAAACACAGCAACTTTGAGAATATGCATCTTCAAAGTGATGTTGCGAAAGAGCATTTGCACTCAAGCATCCTAAACCAGAAACTCGAGTCGAATATTAAACCTCTTGATGTTATGGCAGGTTCATCTGACAGTATTTCGGACAAAGTGCAAGACACCAGAAAACGTAAAGTGAAGATTGAGATAACTGTGCCAAAGGGAAGTTCGGAAGCACTTGTGCATGCTGTTGTACTCGGTGAGATTTTCGGTCCACCGATAACTCTGCGCGAACCATATAAACAACCAGATGATGAATACGCTTTCAAGAAATCAACGCTTTTTTAACTGCTTAACATTAGTTTCATATTTCAAGCCCTGGTTTTCGGGGCTTTTTTTTTATCAAGCGTCGTTGCTGTCATTCTGAGGGAACAGAATGACCGAAGAATACAGATAAAATTTACAACAGAGTTTGTTCTTTACTCGAACGTTTGGATTCTCGTTTCCGCAAGAATGTCATCAAGTATTTTTACCGGTCGATTTCACCGAGAACGATGTCAATTGAACCCAAGATTGCGATAAAATCTGCAACGAGATATCCTTTGACAATCTCCGGCAGTACAGAAACAGACGCAAACGCAGGCGACCGAACTTTTATGCGCACAGCTTTCTCTGAACCATCGGAAACGATGTAAAATCCGAGTTCGCCACGTGGATTTTCACCTGCGAAATATGCTTCGCCAGCTGGGGGTTTCACGGTTTTCAGATACTTTTTCGTATTAACTGCGAGTTTGTCCTTGTTATCAGCACCACCCGGCAGATTATCAAGGCAGTATCGCACAATCTTTGCAGATTCTTCCATTTCAAGCATTCTAGCAAAAAATCGCGACCAAACATCACCAATCACAACCTCGCCGTTCTGCACGGGCTGCCATGTCGGGTCAAAATTTACAACCTTGAAGATTTTTTTCTCAAATAAATCTTTGTAAAGTGAATACGGCTCATCCCGGCGTAAATCCCTATCACACATGCTACCCGCAAGCCCCGAAACCCGTAGATTCGGACCGGTAATCGCATAATCAAGCGCGGTTTTTTCGGACATAATGCCGACTTTGCCGGTGCGCGCAAGGAATATTGAATTGTACGTTAAAATATCGTGATATTCCGGAAGTTTCAGCATAAGCCAATCGAGGAAATTATATGCTTTTGTTATCCAATCCGAAGTTACATCCCGCAGTACGCCGCCAACACGAATAAAGTTATAATTTAGACGCTGACCGCTGAGTTCCTCAAACAGTGTGTAGCACATCTCACGTTCGCGGAAGCCATACAAAAAAGGAGTAACCGCGCCAACATCGTTTGAAAATGTCCCGAAAAACAACAAATGCGATGCAATTCTCTGCAATTCGCCGATAATTACGCGCAAATATTCACCGCGTTCGGGGATTTCCATCTTGTCGCCGTAAAGTTTTTCGACAGCCATCGAATATGTCCAATTGTTGGTCATCGAAGCGATGTAATCAAGCCGGTCTGTGTACGGATGAAACTGAACATACGTAACGTTTTCTGCGGTTTTCTCGGCACAGCGATGCAGGTAACCGATGACACTTTCGCATTTTACGATTTGCTCTCCGTCCAGCGCAAGTATCGCGCGGAAAACACCATGCGTTGACGGGTGCTGAGGTCCGAAATTCACCGAAATCTCTTCAGAAACAATATCTGGACAATCTTTTTGTGGCACACTTTTATCTGCTGTCATATCTTCCTCAAATTGCAATTATTCCTATGATTTCAAATTTCGTTAAAATTTCAAGCAGCATGTAAATTAAACAACATCTTCGAATGGACTTACAAAATCAAACCTCTTTTCAAGTAAAAAAATTACTTTCCTTAAATTTTTTAGCAACAATCCATAAAGATACTTCACAGAATTGCTCTGATCTGTTCTTTGCTGACCAGTAGTTGATTGCCAATTTAAATTATATTCCTTTAGTACTCCTATTTCATCATTTAGTTCACGTATTTTATTTCGGATATTGAATATTGCATTAATCATTTGATTATCATCATGCAATTCAATGTAAACATCGCTTAATAAAGAATTAATAACAGAGCAATCCAATGTTCGAAATTCATTTGACCTAGTATTTATTTGGTCTCTAATACTAACTAATTCAATATATAATAAATTTATCTTCCTACGTCTTTCTTGATAGTTTAGAAAACTCATTCGAATCTCCTCGTATGTCATTTGTTCACAACCAGTATTTGTCCTTTTCCAGAACCTTCTTTGATCATGTGAAGTATTCACAATATGTGGTCTTTCTGGACTAACAGGGATTTCAAAAACTGCGATTTTCCATTCAGATTTTGGAATTTCAATGATTTTTGGAATATTGAAATAAATTGAGGGACTTCCATTTAATTTCTGACCAAATTCATGTGCAATATTCAAAGAGTTTTCAATTCCTTCAATAACATATTCATCATCTTTTTCACCAACACCAACAACGACGAATCCACCTTTTGTGTTAGCAAAAGCAGAGCAGATTTTGGTCAATTTATGCGGTTTGGGAAGCTCAACTTTGAAATCAAAAGTATCGGTCTCGATTTGTCCATTATCAACGAACTGCTTAATAATTTCAAATGTCCAATCATCAAGTTTTGTGGGAATATTTACAGTCATTGCATCATCTCATAAGAATTTCTGTATTTATATTGAAATTGTACCATTGAATAAACTGTTTAGAATGATTAACACTTTTCTCGAACCGAAACAATTTCATTAACCAAAAATGTTCTTTCTTTGCAGGTGCATGATTATCATTCTTGAACAATCGCTTATATTCCGGACTTTCGCAAGTTCTCCTCGACCTTAGTATAAGTTTGGCACAACCTTTGCTCAATATATTTTAGAAAAAACCACCGAAAGGGAGGTGATATGCCAAAACTTGCAGTTTGAAATGCACTCTCGGTTTCTGCGATTTTATTTTTTCTCGCTCTCACTGAGTTAACCGATGGAGAAGCCTCGTTCAGCAGAAACCTTGACCAACCGGTTTCCACAAAGAATGCGGATTTGAAATGAATAAAAATGATGGCGGAGGAGGCGGGATTCGAACCCGCGGATCGTTTTGACACGATCACCGCATTAGCAATGCGGCGCATTCGACCACTCTGCCACCCCTCCGGTAAATAAGAAATTATTAAATTTTGTGCTAAATTGCAAGTGTACACACGATGAAATGAATATTTTTTCGTAGTTTTTCTTGAAACATTGTATTATTTAGTATCATTGAAACACAAGAATTAAACTTATTCGAGGTTATATTATGGCTGAGCAAAATCAAAATGAAACTAATAAAACAGTTGCCAATTACCTGATGGAAAAAGGATTCGCGACCAAAGAGCAGATTCAGAAGGCAATTGCACATCAGAAAAAATCCGATAAAAATCCTTCACTATTGCGTGTTCTTGTTGGAATGAAAATTTTGGACAAAGAAGCAGCACAGAAGATACAAGCTTCCATGAAGAAAAATGCTGCTGCGAAAAAACCTGAAGCACCCAAACCCGAAGCACAAAAACCCAAAGAACCGGTTGTTTCTGAAATGAAAAAAACTCCAAAACCTGGCGGAGATTTGGAATTCGCTGAGGACGAGGAAGAAGTTCTTAAACGTGAGAAAAAAGCAGGTGCACTTGGTGTTCAGATGTTCGAAGGTGATGCTGATATTTCCGGCTTGAACATTGATGACGATGACAGTCAAAAAATTTCTGGGAAAAAAGCCGATTATTTTGAACCGGTTGAAACCGCTGCCAAGAAGCAAAACGCTAAGAAACAACCTTCTAAGAAGAAAAAAAGTAAAGACTATGATCCTGAAAATCTGAAATGCCCGAATTGTGGTGCGAAAGTTAAAGAAAATTGGCGTCGATGCAAAGAATGCGCAATGCCTCTTGACCTTGATGAACTTCGGAGCAGACCTTCAGACATGCATAAGAAAAGCTGGAAGATGATAGCAATACCAGCAGTTATTTTTGTGATAGTCCTTGTAGCAATATTTGTGTTCATGCAGAATAAAGATGGGGAAAAAATTAATAATAAACCTTTAACCGATAAACAGAAAAAACAGCTTGAACGGGACAAAATCAAAGCCCAGAAAGCCGATTTGTATTACGCTGTTGAAGAAATGACAAAACTTCCCACACTTGAAGAAAAAGAAAAAAAAGCACTGAGACTTGATGAAGAAATCAAAAAATTTACAACCGAAAATCCTTCTTTTGTAAATGCTTTTGACAAACAGCATCAGGTTATCGATTTGGTTTTAAAAGAAGCTGAGAAAGAACGAACTGATGGACCTACAAAAGTCGATAACGGGGATAACAAAGAGAGTGATGATCCTGAAAAACCAGATAATGGAAATGAAGAAAATCTGACAAGTTATATTGAGAAAAAAATTGAAACATTCATGTCTGGTCTGAAGGCGGTATTTGCTGAATACAAACCCGGTTGGAAGGAACCGACAAATGAATTTACCAAAGGTGTTAGCAATATGAATAAGATTCGAATGAAAAACACCATTGTAATACTTGTTGACAGCATTCTCGAAGAAAAAGAACCAATCACAGCAATTCCCGCAGTTACTAATGCAGACGGTGTATACAGCATAAATCAGGAACCCTGGGGAGTTTGTTTAAATTACATAATTGCTGAATCCAAGCGTATGAGTACACCAGAAGAAAAAGATAAAGTCTTCAAGGTTTATCAAAAATACATGATTCGGTATCCATATAAAATTGTTTCTAAACTGAATACAGTCGGCAGGGAATACAGCTTGCAGATGAAAGATTATCTTTATGATGAATCGAAAATCGACAATCCGACATTCATGATAAATAAAAATTCTGCTCGAAACCAGATATTATCTACACTTAGAGGACTTGGCGAGGAATATTACGACAAAGTCGCTGAGATTATAAAACCTATCATCGATCACGAGAATTATGAGTGGGCAACATTTGTTTTTGATTGGTTCCTTAAATTTAGACCGGAATTAGTTGTTGAAAAAGCTGTCAACTGGCTAAATTCCGAAGATGAACGTAAACCTGGATATGCCAAGCAAAAGATACAAAAATTTGGTGAGAATGACAATGCCAGCATTGAAACAAAGAAAAAATACGCTGAAGCAATAGTAAATTTAATCAAAGACATTGAAAAACCTGATGTCAATTTTGTGAAGATAATACTGCTTCTTGATAAAAAAATGGGTATTGCCACATTAATTGAATTGATGAAAAGTCAGGTCATTGTCGATGACGAACGATATCGGGACAGACTTATAAGCATGGTGTATGTATCACTAAAAAGCGATTTAATTGCTTATTTCCCTCCACTAATCAAGAACACTAATATTAAAGTGTTTTACCGCGACTGGATGCTTGAGCGTTTGATTACGTTGGAAGGTGAAGGTAAAAACTTAGATGCAGTGATTGATTTGATCTTCAAGCTTCTTGAAAACGAAAATGACGAGCTTAATCCACTTGGTAAAGCTAAAGATATCGCAAAAGGCAGAAAAGAATATCTTCTGAAATTCAAGAAATACTTCGATAATCACAATCGTAAGGATGGGTTCGAGCTTTTGAGAGCAATGGATGCTTGCGACCAGACGAACACTTTGCAGTATGCCTATGAATATATTCTCGATGATAAAGCTAATGACGCAAGCCGTGCTAAAATCCTTGAATGGTACTTTGAAAATGTGAAAAACGATGACAAAGTGCTGGAACTCATTGATAAAATCCAAAAAAGCGCAATAAAACCTGGTAATGCAACAATCGTGATTATCGAACAATTCAAGGTCGATGTGCTTTTCAAAAAATGTGAAAACAAAAAATTTAAGCTAGAGGGTTCAAGATTAAACAAAGCGGCAATCGGTTCTATTTACAGCACAATAATGGCAATCGAGAAAAATGGCAGAAGTCTTGCAGTTGCTGACCAAGGTGGTTTATCAATGGCAATTTACGATCTTCGTCAGGGTGGAAAAATCATTGTTGACAGAAAAGCTGTTTCGGAAGCATGGACTAAGTATAATAAGGAGAAAAAAGAATGGGATGCTCTGGAAAAGAAAGGCGATAAACCCAAACCTTTACCGCCACCAGGCAACGAATTTGATTATAAAGAACAGATTGTGCTAATTAACATTGGAACTGGCGATAAGTTAAGAGTTTTAACATCTGCTGGAAACATTGAAATATGGGATTTGTCACCAAAAAACCTTACTCCTCACGTTAAAGAAGGCAATAAATCACCATATTGTTTACAGAAATTCGATGTAACCACAAAGGTTAAAGAACTTAAGGACATTACTTTATCGAGTGAGACAGTTGCATCTTCTGCAAATGGAATAATGATCTCAGTTAAAATCGCAGGTAATGAAGTTCTTATTATCAACCTTGCAAAAACAAAATATATGGGGAAAGTCGCACCAGGTGATTTCACATTTATGAAATTTGATCCTGAAGGTGATAAAATCTTGTTCTACGGTGGCGAAAGCAAAAAAGTCCGCATTTATGACGCTCAAAAACCTAAAAAAGCATTGATTCTTGACGTAAAGATGGAATCAAAGGATTATGCGGATTTCGGAGCGGATGGCAAAACAGTGATTGTTTCGAGCAAAGAATTTCTCTGGCGTTTTGATGCTGAAACTGGTGAGATGAATCCGGTATATCTTGTTCCTGCCCTCCGCATAGATAGTTTTTATCGCACTTTCATAATGGATGATGGAAAATATTTTGGTGAAATCAAACGCGGACAGATTCGACTTAGAGAGTTGAAGGACGGCAAAACAATTGAAGCGGTCGGTAAAATCGACGAAGCACCACCTATCGAGGTTTATAGTTTTACAGTGTCAACCGACGGCAAGTTTCTTGCAGTTCTTATGAACGACAGCTCAATTATGGTTTTCAAAGTCGGTTAATGACTCACTGCAAACTAAGATCCCATGTTGAATTAGCATGGGATTTTTTTTATTTATCCTTTTCATCGTCATCATCCCCATCATCGTCGTCATGTTTTGGCAATGTATATGTCAAAGGTTTATATTCATCGTACAAATACCAGTAGAAGAGAATTTCTCTGTCCAAAGGTGCAATTTTAATCGCTTTCCTTAGATATTCGTATGCAGCTTTGAAATCATCTCGTGAAAGATAAAAACTGATTAAGCTTTTATATGTTGTCGCAAGAATTTTCAACGCTTGTTCGCGCATGGTTATAATGTTGTTGCGTAATAGACCCTCAGGTTGCTTTTGCTCTAATTTGTAAATTTCTGAAATCAATCCATTGTTATTGTCAAGATTTTTAGTAACTTCTTCCCACAGTGCCAAACATGAAGACCCGCCATTTTGTGTGAAATATATTTCATGACCTTCAGCGAGTTTATTCTCGAAATATTCGATGGCTTTCGAATAAATCTGCTCATAATCCTTGTTGCTTTGATTATCCGTTTTCTCTGAGTTTAAAATCGCTTGATCTAATTGCTGTTCAAGTTTTGCTATTTCTTTTGCTGCTTGGGTATTGGTTATTTTATCGGATTTCAATTTATTAAGCAGTTTTATTGCAGCTTTAAGTTTTCCATTGGCAATGTTTGCCTGAATTTCAATTACCAATTCTTGAGTAGTAAATTCGAGTAATTGTGCTTCGAAATCACTAATCTTGGATTTATCAGAAAAGCCAGCATTAGTGGCTTTTTCGAACATTTTACCTGCAGAATCAAGTTTGTTTATAAAAAGCAAATATCTTGCAGATTCGTAAAGGTTTTCTGGTTTGTTGTCGGATTGATCGATTAACAACTTATAAATCGAACTCGAAATATCGGTAAATTTTATCCAAATTACTTCCTGAGCTTCAGTTTTTATCTGAATTCTCCAGCCGGTATAATCGACAAGTAAGATTGTTCCCGATATTATTGTATTTTTGCCATCAGCATCTGAAATCTTAAACTTTACGGTCTTTGTATCCGCATGAAGATTGAAAACAATCAGAAGCATTAGAATCAACACAGAAAATCTTTTCATGCCATCCTCGATTGTTTTGAAACGACATTTACAAAAAAACTGTATTATCACAGATTTTATAAGTTCAGTAGACTGAGCTGTGAATAATCTGTCTTGGCTGTATTAATTATAACGTATTCTTGACGAAAATGATAATTATATGTGCAGAGAACATCTCAAAATTAAAGGATGAATTTATGGATGAAATCGAATTCAAAATCTTTCGTAAGCTTGAATCAGGTACTTTCGAAAACGCTGATACAATAAAATATAAGGAAAAAACTGAAAAAAATTCCGTTTCATGGAGCAAGATATCGAGAATTAATTTAATCGGTCAATTCGGCGAATTATGCAGGTTTCATCTAAGGTATTTCACAATTGATCCTGGTGGATACTCAAGTTTTGAGAAGCATAAACATATTCATGCAGTTATTTGCGAATCGGGCATAGGATTAGCTTTGCTTTCAGATAAATGGTATGAGCTTAATGCAGGTGATATCGTTTACATCGGTTGTGATGTTGCTCATCAACTGAGATGCAAAGAGGATTCTAAGACACCATTCAGCTTCTTTTGTATCGTCGATTCAGAAAGGGACAAGCCAACAATTCTCGAATAAATTATTCACGATTCCGCTATATTCCGCAGAAAATAAGCAAAAAGACAGATTCAGGAAACACTAAATTTGAAACGAAAAGGATAAAAAAACTTGAGTGGTCTTAGTAAATAAGGTAGAAATATAGCATATAAAATGTGCGTTTTTAAAATGTATTAATAATAAAAGGTTTATCTGCCACTTCGATTTTGATAAGAACAAAGTCTGCAGGCTAAGTACGATTTCTAATGTTCATTTAATCTTCGGAATTTGTGGGTGATAAGATGGCGAAAAAACCGAAAAATAGAAAAACTCCATCAAGCAATATCAATGCAAATTCTTATCGAAATAATGAAATCTCAAACCAACAAGTCAAAAAATATTCTTCCAAAATTAAATCCAAGAAAAAAGCTTCTTCCGATGCTGCTTTAATCCGAAAAGTCGGTAGTTCAACAAGATTGCCGATTGCACAGTCAGCACAAAAACGATCGAGAAGACTTACTCAACCCGGTTATTTATCTTCAAAAAGTAAAATATCTGGGCATACTCAACAATCGTTATCTTCTACAGCAGAAGAAAAAAGAATCATCGGACCAAAAGAGTTTCTTCCGCCTAAAATCGATGGTATGGCACTACTACCAAAATTTATGATCTCAATTTCCGCTTTACTCGCTGCCGTCTTGCTTTTCTTCTTTATTATCGTTTTCTTTATCGCCAATAATGCTCTTGACAAGGAAATCAAAATTGCAGGTGTAAATTACACACAATCACTTGCATTATTCTCGAAAAACTACATTCAAACTGTGTACGATCATCAGTATCTCGAATCTAGATTGAAAAATACAGAATCGATCAATCAACTAAGTTCGATTTTCTCCAGTATTAAGAACAAGCAGCTATTAGATTTCGATTCTTTTCTCTCTGGAATTCGAGCAAATAATTATCAGTTCGACAAAAATTTGCAGAGCAGTTTTCTTGAGGTTAAACTTCACAAAGAATCACCGATTTATAACAGTTTCCCGCGAATTCAGAGAGATGTTGCACTTGCTGCAATATATAATTTCAAGCTTTACCAGGAGCAAAGAGATCAGCTTAAAATCAGCTCTGATACTAAAAATGATGAAAATATTCCGAAAAATTATCGGGATGACATAACAGTTTCATCTTTTTTTTCATATTGTATGAAGAATCATTCCAACGGCGCATTAAATCGTAAATGCAAGAATGCGCTTGACAGTTTCTACGAGCATGATGAAAGTATTTTATTCACAATTCAAAATCTGTACCATGATGAATACGAAGAGAATTTTATAAAACCTTTGATTTCACAGACAGCGAAACTTAGAGGAGTGTTTATTGGTAGAGAATCGGGTTTAAAATTTGGAACTGATGGATTTGTTTCCGAGAATTTCAAACCCAGAAATTTCAATCTGTTTCCATATAAAATCAGCAGTGTCAAAATTTCCGATCCAGATTCGGGTGTCAGACAGTTTTACTCGAATTTTGTTATGAACAACATCGAAAACGATGGGAAAGATGTGCAATTCAAAGTCATTGTTGAATATGACAATAACGAACTTGAGAAATCCAAATCTCTTCTCATGATATCGCTGATTATCCTTGCACTACTTGCGATGATAATCGGCGTCGGAGTCTCATATTTCTTAGGACACGCGGTTACCAATCCGATTATGCATCTCGTCGATACAGTTAAGCAGATCGCACAAGGGAATTATAAAATCAGAACTCAAGTGCGAACTCATGATGAATTTTGGGTTCTTGGAAAAACTATTGATATGATGTGTAATAATCTGGATTCAGCAAAGGAATTAGCACTCGTTTTCAGCAAATATAAGCATGATATTGATATTACAGAAGAAGTGATTATTCAACTTTTACCTGAGAAAATCCCAACAATCGATCGGTTGGACATGCACGCATATTACAATCCAGCCAAGGAAGTTGGTGGAGATTACTATGATTTCATACAAATTGATGACAATCATCTTGGAATCATCGTTGCGGATGTTTCTGGTAAGGGACTACCTGGCGCAATGGTTATGACAATGTCTAGGACTATTCTCAGATACGAAGCTGCCAACTCGCTTTCACCAAAAGAAGTGCTGTCAAGATCAAACAGGCACATCACTCACGATATTAAAAGAGGTATGTTCGTAACCGCTTTTTATATAGTCTTGAATATCAAGGATTTATCAATGGTCGCGTCAAGTGCTGGTCATAATCCTATGTACGTTTACAGATATAAATCAGGCAAGATTGAAAAAGTAAATCCCAATGGAATCGCTCTCGGATTCGATAAAGGGGACATTTTTGAACAGACTATAAAAGAAGAAACAGTGCAGCTTGAGCCGGGTGACAGAATCATTCTTTACACCGATGGCGTTGTTGAAGCACAAAAGCATGACACTGAAGAACAATTTGGCGAAGATAAGCTGCTTTATCTTATCTCGAAAAATCCCGATTCTGATTCAAAAGAAATCACTAAAATTATTGAAAATGCAATCATCGAACATCAAGGCGGAATGAATGAAGAACTTCAGAATGATGACATAACAATTTTAACAATGCGCAGATTATCCTGATACTTCCTCAATGTTTTTCTTATTTCAGCACAACCAGCATGATTTATTGTGAAATCTCAATTTTTTATTCGAGTGCTTTGGAGGTACCGACAATCTCTGTCAACTCTGATGTTATTTGTGCTTGGCGTGATTTATTTAAGCTTATTGTAAGCTTCCTGATGACTTCCTCAGAATTATCCGTGGCATTCTTCATTGCAACTCGTCTTGACGCCTGCTCGCTTGCAATGCTCTCAACCAGAACCTTGTAAACCATCGAATTTATATAAAGCGGGATAATATCTCTCATCACCGTCTGTGCATCAGGATCAAATTTATAATGGATATTTCTTTCATATTTTACGATGTCTTCTTGTTTATCACCTTCAAACCCGCTAATCGGGAGCAATTGTAGGATTGATGGAGGTTGTTTCAGCATACTTTCAAAATGACTGTAAACAAGCTCAATATTGTCAACCTGTTCAGACATAAACTTTTCAATTAGAAGGTCTGCAATTTCCTGTGCATCCTTGTATGTCGGCTTATCACCAAGTTCGGTAAATTTTTTTTCAATCTCAAATCGACGAAAACTGAAAAAAGCAATTCCCTTCTTGCCTGCGATAAACAATTCGACAGCAGTATTTTGCTTTTGATATTCTTCGATACGTTTTTTTGCTTTGTCTATAAGATTTGAGTTGAAGCTTCCGCACAAACCTCTGTTAGCTGTAAACAGGAACATCAGAACCTTTCTGACTTCCTTTCGCTCTTGCATCAAAGGTGATTCTTTTAGCAATTCCTTGTCGCTTGTGAGTTTTTTTAGCATTAAGTTTAACGCTTCGAAATACGGCATTGTTGCTTTGACACGCTCCTGTGCTTTCAGCAATTTTGAAGTGGCAATCATCTCCATTGTCTTAGTAATCTTCTTAGTGTTGGAGACTACTTTAATTCGTTTGCGGATTTCCTTGGGTTTCTTCACGTTACCTCATAATGTCTGACTTTACCGTAACTTTCTCACTTTAGATTTAAAAATCAACAGATTTATGCATTTTCAATTGCTTCAAAAACTTTCAACGCCTTTATCGCTTCGGAAACATCATGCACGCGCAAAATTCTCACTCCTTGGGTAAGACAATGATAGTGAGCAGCAATTGTCTCT
>CAYZQB010000025.1:2222-25233 GCA_964480395.1 uncultured Planctomycetia bacterium | reverse complement strand
ATTCGTATTATCACGATGAAGTTACACCGACACCTATCGGGTTGTTCGACCTGAGACGACCTGCAGGTGAGGTAACCCAGGATGAGCATGACCAGTGCATGCAGGTTATCGAGGATTGGAAGAAACTCTATCCTGACTGGAAAGAAAAATTTGCGACCGATCAGGATAAGGAAACACCGTTTGGTTACATCCTTGAACTTCAGAGTGACTGGACACTGCGTTTAATTGACCCGACAACGACATTCTACTATGTACTATTGCTTCAAGATGATGTCATCCCAGCGGAACGTATGCCGTTCAACGGTCTGCACTAAAATCTCAGAAAATATACAAACGCTGGTTTATAGCCAGCGTTTTTTTTGTTAATGATATTTCTTTACAAAGCCAGCAGATTCAGTATACAGATTAAAGTGTATATGAAAAAATGTGTGTATGCATAGCAACCTCGTAGTTCTTATGCACAGTATATTTC
Source organism: uncultured Planctomycetia bacterium (assembly GCA_964480395.1). Taxonomy (GTDB): domain Bacteria; phylum Planctomycetota; class UBA8742; order SKZP01; family CAYZQB01; genus CAYZQB01. Next base: position 24,761 of record CAYZQB010000025.1, on the reverse strand, counting down.
TTGCTGCAATGAGTTGTTATAACGCATTTGATAATGTACTTTGCCGTACTTTAATATCTTAAAGGCGAATAAACTAACCGGTATGATGAGAAGATTGCCGATTATTGATGGTAGAATCAGCGTGAGCTCTTCGTCAATGGTTGTTTGAAATCTCTTTTTTACATGAAATTCAATGTCTATCCCGTCACTTCTGATATCAGCAAGTTTTGCAGGATTTGAGACTTTTGAGGTGAGAATTTGAGGTGAATCACTGGGACGGACAAATTCTGCAAATCGCGTTTGATATCCATTAATCTGCAGATTCTCAACGTAAATACTACCCCATATATTCGACAATGGACTTAAATACTCAATATCATTAGTTTGAAGGGGTATTGTGTTTATGTCTTCATCAATCATGTAAAATTCATGTTGAGAACATGCAATAATCTGGTGGATTCTAAATTTATCAAGATTTTTAGAAGGTTGCATTTTATCCCCGTATAATTCATCAGTTTTATCGTCTGAAGCGTCAGTAACTTTAATTGAGCTGTATGTAAAAATGAAATGCTGATGACATGCAATCCAATATTCAATATACTATGTTTTTCTAAACTAATTCTGAAAGGAAACATATGAAACGTTTAACATTATTGGTTTTGTTAATACTTTTATTGTCCGCGTTTTCAGTCGCTCAGGACGATAAAACACCTGGTGCAGAAACAGAAGTTGCTGATAACACGTTGAAGTTTTATTCAAATCCAGCCGTTGGTAAAATAAATGAAATAGTGGTTGTAATCCCCGGCGAATCCGCATCTGCATGGGAAGTCTGCCAGATTATGTCGAAATATTATGGCAAAGGCGGGAGTAAAAATAAAAACGCTTTTCTCGCAGTTATCAATTCGAATCCTACTTTCAGGAAAGCACACAAATTTAAACCTTCTGCAAGTACTGAAATGGAAGATTTGGATGAAGAAGATAAGGACTGGTATGTTTGTGTGAATGGTACAATAGGCGAGATACGTTTTGTGTACAATTGCCCTGACGTTCCGCTGCATTATATCAGCCTTTATGACGGTGTCATTGGTATGTTTCATTGCATGCTCTGCATAAACAAAGGACCACAGAAAATGACCGTGATTGCACCTACAATGCTCGACGACAGGTTCGATGAGAGGATTACGCTGATACAGGAAAAAGTAAAAGCACCAGAATCCTTGCGCGTTTTTATCACAAGTAAGAGCAAGAAAGCGGTTAAGCTTGCTGAAGATACCTTTCAGAGCTGGTTTGCTGATACGGAGATTTATACTGCTAATGCGAAAGCACTTGATTGTACAGAGCTTTTGAAACTAGTAATGAGTACAAAAGCTGCGAAAAAACTGAAAAAAACACCAAAAATGCAAATATTGACGCCTGATGTTGACATGAAAATCTGGCATGAAAAATCCGGTAGATTTATTTCTTACCGTGATTTGGTTTTAAAGTTACTTGAAAATGATGTTGTATTTTTTGGTGAAAAGCATGATTCTTCGGTGTCGCATCGGCTGGAAATAGGATTATTCAGCACGTTGTATTCGCAGAATCCGAATTATGCATTGTCGCTGGAGATGTTTGAGCGTGATGTTCAAGGCACTCTTGACTCATTTCTTTCTGGTAAGCTTGAGGAAACTGAGCTTTTTAAGCTTGCGCGTCCATGGCCTAATTACTTGACTGATTATCGACCGATGGTAAATTTCGCGAAAGTCAATGGATTAAGCGTTATCGCTGCCAACGTTCCGCGGAAGTTTGCAGGGATTGTCGCACGTGATGGGGTTGAAGCACTAGAGAGTCTGCCTGCGGATGAACGTAAATTCATTGCTGAGAAGATAAATACTGATGAAGGTGATTATCAAAAGCGGTTTTTTGACGTGATGAAACAAATGATGGGCTCTGGCGGACATAAAATGAATCTTGATAGGATGTTTGCTGCACAATGCGTCAAGGATGACACAATGGCAGAAAGCATTTATCTGTACATGCAGAAAAACAAAGGGACAAAAGTTTATCATGTGGACGGGTCTTTTCACTCTGATTATCGGCTAGGTACTGTTGAAAGACTTTTGATGCGTGATAAAGGGCTTAAAATTGGCGTAATAAGCACGATTCCAGTAAAAGATTTTGCTGATGTTGAAACTACTGAAGTCAAAGGGCTTGCTGATTTCGTTATTTTCGTCAAGGAAAAATCGCAAAAAGATGATTTTTAAGTTTTAGAAAAAGTGGTAGATGTCAGGATGCCGGATATAACTTTGGTAAAACTCTTACCGAGGTTATGATGCTGATAAAAAAAAATCTGATAGTCCTGAAGGTCAAGAAAACTGCTGCAGGCAATGCGATTCACACCGATAATAAGTGTATTTTGAAAGATGCTAAGAATTTCCCATCGGGTTCGAGTATGTTGCTTGACCCCGAAGCATGTAAAATTATGGCAATCAGAACCGAAACAGGTTGGAGCATTGACAAAAAAATCTGTGGAAAATATACTGAAAATTTGTCGCGTTTGATATCATAATCGCGATTTCTTCGGGAGTTACAATGTTTGAAGATGCTGACCCACGAATTATGCGGATACTTGAAGGATTTTTGGACGAAGCACTAGCAATTCATCGGAATTGCGTGGTTGCTGACGGGCATAGCGATTTCCCGTATCGAGCATCTGAGGAAGCTGCAAACATTGTAACTGGTGAAAACTGTCAGCAGATTTCGCATGCTCAGATGACACAGGTGAATCATCGGATTCAGGGGGCAGCACATTTTACACCTGAGAAATATATCGGTGATGAAGCAACACGGTTTGCTCTGCATATGCTTGAAAATCTGCGAAAACTCGTTGATGAAAACGACGAAAAACTCGAGTTTATCAGGCATAAATCGCAGCTTGAGAAATATGCGAAAAATGAAACTGGAAAAGTCGGGTTAATCATCTGGCTTGAGAGCGTTTCGCCATTATCAGGCAATTTCAAGAATTTGGAGAAATTTTTATCTCTTGGCTTAAAAGGCGCAGGAATTACGCATAATGTGGAGAATGAAGCTGCATATGGTTGTATGACCAAAAGCCATGCTGGATTGAAGCCGTTTGGTCGCGACCTGGTGCGCGAGCTTGAGAAACATAACGTTATCGTTGATTTGGCACATATAAATGAGACTGGATTTTATGAAACCCTTGAAATCACTGACAAACCCGTTGTTGTGAGTCATACCGGATTGCGCAAAGTTCGCGGTGATGAGAGTGAACGACTGTTAACCGATGCACAAGTCAAAGAAATTGCGCAAAAGAATGGTATTGTCGGAATCGATTATTATCCATGGCATATTGGAAGAAAAACCGCTGAGAACATTTATAAATCAGATGTTGACGATGTTTTTGCTGTTATAGATCACGGTGTCTCTCTCGTTGGTGATGATTTCATCGGTCTTGGCTCGGATTTCGACGGTTTCAACGATACAACGCAAGGGCTTGCAAAGGTTGAAAATGTGATTTTCCTTACTGCACGAATGATACAAGGTGGATATTCTAACGAGTCAATACGAAAAATCCTCTCAAGAAACTGGCTGCGTGTTCTTCAAGTGTTGATTTAACGATATTAAGTGCACCAGTTTATTTAGGTAATTTTTGTAGGAATTTTTCATTAGGCACGATTTTTCCTTCTTGCCCGTCTTCACCGCCATACATTAAACATCTTACATAATGCGTTTTGCTTGCGATGCGAATCGGCGGATTCACTGCTTTGCACATTTCTAGAAGTTGAGGATCATTTTGCGCATATGGACAGCGCGTATGGAATTTGCAACCGGAAGGTGGATTAATTGGTGTCGGCACATTCCCTGTGAGAACAACTTTGTTTTTTGGTGCTTCCGGATCGGGTGACGGATTGGCAGCAAGAAGTGCACGGGTGTAAGGATGCAGAGGAGAATCGTAAAGCTCATGATTTTCCTTGTTTTTTGCACCCATCTCGACAATTTCACCAAGGTACATAACTGCAACATTATGCGAAATATGCTCAACAACGTGTAGATTGTGCGCGATGAACAAATAGCTAATACCTCGAGAATCCTGTAATTTTCTTAAAAGATTGAGAATTTGTGCTTGAATCGAAACATCAAGTGCTGAGACAGGTTCATCACAGACAATTAAACTCGGATTGAGTGCAAGTGCACGAGCAATGCCGATTCTCTGACGCTGACCACCCGAAAACTCATGCGGATAGCGGTTTATGTATCGTTTTGTCAGCCCTACTTCCTGCAAAAGGTTCTCAATTATTCCCTTTCGTTCTTTGCGCGTGCCGATTTTATGTACTTTCAAAGCTTCGCCGACGATGCTGTTCACCGTCATACGCGGATTAAGCGAAGAATACGGGTCTTGAAAGATTATCTGCATCTTTTTGCGCAGTTCACGCAACATATGCGCATTGTACGCCAGAATGTCTTCACCATTGAAGTGGACTTCACCTTGAGTTGGTTCAAGAAGTCTGAGAAGTGTTCGCCCGACTGTTGTTTTGCCGCATCCTGATTCACCAACAAGTCCAAGTGTTTGACTCTCGTTAATCGAGAAAGTTACTTTTTCGACAGCATGAACATTTCCCACAACTTTACTGAAAATCCCTTTCTTAATCGGAAAATATTTCTGCAAATTATTAACTTCAAGTAGTGTCGATGTCATATCTGCTCCTCAATTATTTCTTTTCGATAAACTCTGAAGAATTTCTCGTAACCAACAGTTTCGCTCAATTTATCCAAAACCATGCTGATATTGGTTAAAAACAATTATATTCGATCCAATATCAAAATCCGCTTATCAATTCTTAAGCGGTTTCGGCTTCTCCGCAACGATTGCTGCATCTGCCGGCACTGGTACGGGTTTTAATATTTCAATATCTGATTTTGAAAGCTTGAAGTCAAGAGGTTTTAGAGCATCCATCAGCCTGTATTTTTCAGATAATTTTTTTGCGGTTTCGAAATCTTTGTTGCTTTGCACAATTAGATCTGCTGCCATGTAAATTCTCGAACGTTCATAATATGCATCAGCATATTTCGGATTGATGCGAATAACTTCTGAAAAATATGGCAATGCATCAACTGCGTTTTTTCTTTGAAGTGAATATTTACCCTGGTTGAAATAATATTCGGATGCGGTTTTGCTGTCGTCATTTGGAATATAATCATAACTTCTGGTGCATCCAGAAGTCAGACAGATGAAAAACAAGCAAGCAGTCAGAATAATCACACGTTGCATCAATATATCCTCTCTATCAGTTTTAGTCATCGTCATCAGGAAGCCTTGTTGGTTCGGGAAGTTTCGAAATTTTCTTCTCAATCTGATTGATGAATGTATCGAGAGTTTCCCGTGCTTCAGCCTCTTTTATCTTCCATTTCGTCTTGTCCCAATCCTCGAAATCATCTTCCAAATTAAAATCTTCCTCGTCATCATCAACAGTTTTATTTCCCTCATTTTTTGCGATTTCATAAAACGAGGTGATAATGTCCTCTGCAATTTCTGTCCAAGACTTTTTAGCATTATCCCAATAATCCTGTTTGTCGCCACCAGCTGTTGTAAATTGGGTATTTAGCACATTTTTACATAATCCAATGGACAGGGCTCGGTATTGATTCGCAAGTTCTTTTTGGGTTTTGCTGATTTCGTCTGCTTTTTGATTCAACTCGAATGCAATGTCCACAAGTTCCTTGCGTGCGACAGTTGCAGGTCTTGTAAACGGATGAAGTTGAACGATCTGCTCAAACAACGATACTGCAAGGAATTTATCGACAGTACCGCCTGTCTCCTCCGAATCCTTATCATAATAATCGTATGCCCGTGCTAATAGTTTTTTTGCTTGCTGCTCTGCACGCATCATGTATGCATAGTCGATTTTACCTCTGTATTTTTCAACAAAATCGGATATAAGCTTAGAAATATTACGCAATTTGTTTATTTTATTGATAATCTCATCGATGTAATACTGAAAATCGCTACGAATTTCGAATTTATTGTTGAAATCAAGAATCAGATTTGCAAATTTCTCGTTTTTAAGTGCTTTCCCAAGTTCATTACCCAATTTCTGCGCATGTGAGAATAAGAGTGCTGAAGGATTGTTTTCAAGGTTATCGAGAATTCCCTGAAATTCATCTTTTTTCGAGAAAAGTTCCGATGAAAGTGTATTGATTCTGTCGAGTACAAGCTTGAATTGCATCGGATTATGAACATTGATTTCAAGCAGGTCATAGAGATAAGCGACAGCAAGAGTTACTTCGTTATTCTCAATTGCTTTTTCGATTTCAGCATTGATTCGATTATTTTCCTTTTTGTTGTATGCAAGTTGCAGTAAAAAAGATGATTCATCACCTTTTTGCTTTGTAACAATCTGAATCTTGTTCTCGATATAATTCGCTTTAAAACTCGAATAGAATAACGAATCGATGGCGACATATGTATTTGGTAGTGGAATTGCTACGGTGATAAAAGGTATTGGTTGGTTAAAAACATCATGAATAGGCAGATCATAATAATTAACACTGGTTTTCTTGCCAGTGATGTTGAAAACCGAGTTATACAATTCGCCGTTTATTTCATCAAGGAAGAACGCGATTCCATAGGAATATGGGTTTGTTACATCAAATTTAATCCTAACGTTAACAGCATTTTGATTTTGTAAGCTGATGATGAAAAAATACGGGATTTCCGAACCAGCGTTATTTCCAAGTGGATTAAGCAGAATTCCCTCGCATTGTAAGCTGTTAATGTCACCAGCAACTTTCTGGATGCTAAGATTTTTCGAGAATTCCCAAAGTGAAACAGGTTTTTCAGTATTTTGGTGATGTAGAATCCATAACGAATTCTTTATTAAATATTCTCGATCATCACCGTCTGTTGTATAAACAGAGAATATCCCCATTGAATTCAGGTTCACAGTGTAAATGCCATTGCTAATTTCAAGAAAATCTGGTGCTGCTAACTTTGTTGAGTTTTGGGGTATCATGACAATATCATCGAATTGATATTTGCATTCACCACCGAAAACCGTAAGCATTATTCGGGCGGAGTTGGCTGAGACAGGCGCAATAACTGTTGCCGAGACATCCTGCCATTTGTCATTTGTACTTTTTATGCAATCACCAACAAATTCGGTTTTAATGAAGTTTTCATCTGTGCCAGCAGTATCAGCGAAATAAAGGATTCGCATACCCGCTACACCCACATTATCAAGACTTCTTATCGTATATTGCAGAGAATATGTGGCACCGGGTTTAATTATTATCGGATGTTTATAATAAACCTCGGATTGCTTCAATGTCTGGTCGTTCCTGTCAATTTTAAGGCAAGCTCTACCAGATTTGGCTGAATCCGCGATTTCCGTATAAACATAATCAGAATCCGCAATATTTGACACCCAGTCTTTGATTTCAAGCACTTCAGCACCTGCATCTTCTTCGAATGACCAATTTTCAGTAATTAGCGAGTTTGCTGGTGGTAAGACTTTAGAGGAACTTGTATCAATATCAGGTGGAATTTTATCTCTGTTAACTAATATAAATACGAAGATTATTGCAGCTAGGACGAATGCAAGCTCGAAAAACAGAAGTGTGTAGCTTTTCAGACCTTTTTTCTTCTTTCCGACTTCACCTAAAAATTCTTTCACTTCTTTTTTCAATGCTTCTTCAAGATTGTCGCTTTGTGAAATGTCGATTTGATCGGAATGTCCAATTTCCTCGAACATTTTTATTGCTTCCTGCCTTAGCTCTTCAGGTGCAGGTTCCTCGTTGAAAGTTATGTCAAGACTGATATCGTCAAGATCGTCAAATTTTATTTCATCGTCGATGAATTCAAGTTTCGGTTTTGCATCCTCTTTTTTCGTTTGTGCTGGTTGCTTCTTGTCTTCATCGATTACAAGTATGTCATCCTTTGATAAATCCTGTCTTTCTGGATGCATATTCAGCTTGTATTTGAGTTTCTCGAACTGAATTATATCACCATCGCTTAATTTTTTAGAATCCGTGATTTTCACATTGTTGACTCTTGTGCCATTCGTGCTTTTCAGGTCTTCAATCGTAATTGACTCTGCATCCACGGTAACCACACAATGAGTTCCAGAAACGCTTTTAAAATTAATCAGAATATCGCTACCGGGTTTACGTCCGATAACATATTTTCCGGGCTTCAGCGTAAATAATTTTGGAAGCTCCGCATTCTTTGGTGCTGAGTACAAATTTAATGTAGGGAATGCTTTATCACTCTCAACGATTTTTGTGTCCTTTTTTATTTCCAGATCGGGATGCCATGAGAAATGTGCAACAGTATCACCGATTCTGATAATGTCCCCCTGTTTCAGATGCGTTGGATCATCGATTTTCTTGCCGTTGACAAGTGTACCGTTTGCTGAGCCAAGATCTTCCACAATGTAGACGTTTTTACCGGGATATATTTTGCAGTGCTTTCTTGAAAGCTTGTTGCTGTTTATTGTTAATCCGCAATCTGGTGCTCTGCCGATGATAACCTGGTTGTCGCCAAGCAGAAATGCGTCATTGGGACCGTTTTTAGAGAAAATCAAAAATGCCATACTGCACCCAAATAAAATTTCCTGAGGGTTGTCGAAAAGTGGTTTCGAGTAAATTCCAATGCTTTTATACCAAATTATTAGCGAAAATTAACGTTTTTTTGAGTCTGTTCGGTTTTGCAGAGGGGATTATTTTGCAAGGTTTTCATTCTTATTTTACTAGATTATATTGGATTTTATCGAAATTGTTTATGTTTCTCGAATTATAGGCTTTTTAGTTAATCCAGCAAAACTTCAATTCAGGATGAGTTTACCGAATAGCTTTTTGAATAATCTGTTGCGATATATGTACCGAGAATGTTCACGGGCAGTAATCAGCAAAGTGCGATTTAATTCGCGAAAAACATGGATGCAGAAATTTATATCCTCTATTGTATCCCGCAATGAATCGATTTTGAAATATTTTGGCAAGTTCGTAAACGGGTCGTCAATCAGGATAATTGCAGGATCTGCCACGAGTGCACGAGCACAAAGTACGCTGAAAACCTGACTCGGGGACAATTCTCTCGCTTTTGTTTTGTGCAAATCAAGTATTTTGAACGCTTCGCATGCGAGAATCATCTGCCGATAACGCAATCGACGAGAATAATCAAGAAGCGTTAGAGGCAGCTCAATGTTAAATTGAACGCTTGCATCATCGATTAATTCATAGAAATCGGGAATATGATTTGCTACTCGCAGTTTCCAGTTTTTCTTTTCCTGCTCATTGCGTAATGTTGTCAAGCTTATGTTATTTATAGTAATTACGCCGTTTTTGAACTCATGGTCACCAGAAATTGCTTGTAATATAACGCTTTTCCCGCTTTTTCTATGTCCTTCAATGACCGCAATTTCCTTCTCACGCACGTATAAATTCGCTTCGCGCAGTGGATAACTAAGCTTATCATCCTGTTTGTGCATTATCGTGAGATTGATACCCTCAAGAATCTTTTTGCCTATCAAAACGCACCTATAAATTATTTTCTGGTAGTGTGTTACATGTAATAGTTTGCGTGTCATTCCTGCGAAAGCAAGAATCCAGCAACATCGATTATTTAAACTTCGCTGGATTCCCAATCAAGTTGGGAATGACAGAAACACTATTTCTATAGTAATACTCATTCTACTAATAATACCACGTTAAAGTAGTAGGCAATCAGCATTTTTCAAGCTTGAAAACAATTTCCAAAACAGGATATTTGCTTTGCTCCCGCATTTTCTGCAGAAAAATATTTTTTTGGAAATGCTGCATTTCGAAAAACATCGTTGCACTTTTTATCCCAATTTTGAGAACACCTGAACGAAATGAAATAATCTCGGATTTTCGAGCAAGTACCGGGTTCAGTTCTTCAATAACACTCTGCCATACTGCATTGATATGATGCGTTTTGGTTTTGCTTGTAATCTTGATTTTTTTGACGACATATTTCAGATTTTCGCCGACTGGCTTGAATTCTTTGGGCATTAGCTTGTGTTGATTGCGCTGATGTTCCAAAAAATCACTCAGTCTCGCATCTGACCAGTTTTTTTGTGGGAATTCGTTTTGCATGGATACTAGGTGTTTAAGGTTGAATTTAAGGTGCGAATCGCACTCATAACTTTTCATCCTGCTCTACTGCAATGTTAAATTTTATTGTTGCAGAATAGGTTGAAAACCAAAAGGCAGAAAGTCTGTCATTGAATCCGCAATTGCTAAGTATATTTAACAATCGGAAATAATACAGTTTTTTTAAATTTAATTGTTGGATAATTAACACAATGTTAATTGGATGTCTGAAATTTAGCCGTATGCTGAAAATTATGTGATTTCTACATAAATTCGTCAGGATCGATTATTTCGCGTTTTTTACCTTTTATTTCCCGAAGATCATCAACTTCAAGCATAGTTTCGGGTTTTTCATCCGAAATGTTTTCTGGAGTCATATCAAACAATTCAGCTTTTTTTGCTGCCTTTTTTGGTCGCTCTTCAAAAGCCTCAGTTGATTTCGGTAAACCTGACAGTGATTTCAATCCAAATATCTCAAGAAAACGTTTCGTTGTACCGTATAAACGCGGTGAACCTGGTGCTTCCTTTTTGCCAACGACCTTCACAAGCATATTATCAAGAAGATTTTTCATATGATGACTGGAGTTTGCACCTCTGATGGAATCTATCTCGCTGCGTGTTATGGGCTGTTTGTATGCAATAATTGACAATGTCGTAAGCGCATTTTGTGTGATTTTCAATTCTCTTCTTGCTCTTCTGAGTTTCTGTATGGAATCTTCATAATTAATCCTGGTTTGCAGAAGATAACCCTCGGAAATCTCACGTAACTCATACGCTCTGTTTGTTTCGTCGTAAAATTTCTGCAATCTTATTGCAGCTTGCCTGATTGGTATAATGCTTGTCAAACCGAGGATTTGCTTGATTTTATCAGGTTTCAATGGATCTTTGCTCACAAAAAGAAGAGCTTCAAGAGTTTTCGATAATTCTTCTATATTCGGGTCTGCATTTAAAATAGTTTCATCCGAAATTGCTGATGTTTCATCAATATTTTCATCAACCAAAGTAAGTTCTGTATCAGATTTATCTGTGCTTAATACTGCATCATCAACAACTGCATCTTGAATTTCAATGCTTTCAGTAGAAATTAAGTATTCCACATCCAGCGCATTCTCATGTTTATCAAGATCAAGCTTGAGTTCCGGAACAGTAGGTAATTCCGGCATTGCAATTTTTTTCTCAAACTTCGGTTCGTTCATTGTAAGCCCTTGCATCGACATGCTCCTTAGATTATACAAATTTCAAGGATTGTTATGAAGATTCATCGGCAAAAAATGAGTTTTTTTTAACGAACTTTATATTTTATAACTCACAATATATAAAATTTCGCAGATTTCAATCGCTAAATCCTTTGTTTGCCAGATATTTCATAGGTTTGGATATCGATTTCACTTTTTATCAGAAATAAAACAGTTGTTTTAATCATCAGAATTTTTTTCAAAATCTGAATCAGAATCTGATGAATCTAAATCCTGAGTTTCAAAATCATCCATCGATAGTGCTTCGGCATCCTGTATAAAATCGGAACTCATATCAGCGAAAGGATCCGAATCATCATCAAAACCTTCAAAATCTTCACCATTTTCTGTAAGTGTTTCATTATTTACATCGTTTTCCACGTAAAAGTCATCAGTTTCAACGGAAACGGCTTCAGATTCCTGCATATTTGTACTTTCTTCTGTAAATACTGGTTCAATTGCTTCATCGTCAGGAATAAACGTCGGTTCAGCAGGCATAAAAAACTCAGTCTCAAGATATTCCGATGCTTCATCAGATTCCGAAATAACATTATCTGGCTCAATATTTACATCCTGTGATTCATCGACACTTACTGGATAAGTAAATTCTTCGACAGTTTTTATTGAGATATCATTAACTTCTGGTTCTTCGACTGTTTCATCTGAATTTTGCACAGATTGTTTCATTTCCGAAAAATCATCTGAAGTAGATTCTAGCTCTGGAATTTCAGAAGTTACTGGTTCATCCGCAGAAGTTGATGCTGCAAACGAAGCTTGTGCATACTCTATTGTATTCGTATCATTTGCTAACTCAGCTACTGAATAAAACTTTGTTGCACATTCCGCAAACTGCCGTAACATTAACGAAACCGCAAATCTCCTGCCATTTTCGCGTTTTTTCTGCTCCTTGAAATCGAGTGGCATTTTCCAGTAAACACTTGCAAATTCCGGTGGTGTTTTTTGCCAATTATCGAGCGACTCAACTATTCGAGAAATTCCACAATTATCCGCATATCGCAGCAAACCACCATAAAAAGCAGGAAAACCTATGCCGTATATCGATGCAGTATCAAGAATTCTAGCCCTATCTACGATTTTTTCTTCAAGTGCAAATGCAGCTTCGTTTACAAGCACAGACGTCAATCGAGCTAAAATCTCCGCTGAGTCAATATGTCGCGGTGCACCAATCATATTCATTACAAGACGCAACCCACGAGCTATAGATTTGAGCTGAGGATTTTGTATTCTCATTTCACCACCATCAGCATTTTTTGAATATTTGTAGAATCCCGCTCCCGAGTCTTTGCCTATAAAACCTCTTTCAGCCATTCTCGTTGTTAAACCACTTGTAAAAAACCTATCTTGATAAGCTTCTGACATATTCTTGGAAATATTGTTGAATTCCTGGATACCGAGTTCATCAATTGTTTTACATGGTCCAACAGTCATGCCGAACTTTTCCATCGTTGTATCAATCAATGCAGGGCTTGCACCTTCAAGCACAAGCCAGACTGCTTCGACCAGATACGGAATCTGCAATCTGTTGAGAAGAAAACCTATTTTATCGCTTGTGATAACGGGAATTCGGCAGTTTTCGAGTAACCAGCAGTATGCGCGCACGAAATTGAGATTTGATGTACGTTTTGCTTTCACAATTTCTGCAAGCGGTTTCAAAAGCATTGGATATGCAAAACGTACTCCGACAAAACGTTCAGGATTAATCATATTCCGTGAAATCTCGGTAATGGACAACGACGATGTGCATGAAACTATCAGCGTTTCTCTATTTACTGCATTTTCAATCATTTCGAGTGTTTTTCGCTTATTAATGTTAACTTCTTGCTCAGCTTCGAAAACAAGACTAATGTGCTGAAAACCTGTGATGTCCAGTCCTGGATTAATGTAATCGATTATCCTTCGTGCTTCATATTTATTGAATATGCCGATTTTCGCTTCATCATCCGCAAGTTTTTTCGCATTGAGCATAGCTTTTGTAAGGTTTTCGGACGATTTATCTATCAGTTTGACTGAAATTTGTTTCGATGCTAAAAAGTAAGCCAATTCCCTGCCGACCTTCCCTGCGCCAACAATTGCAACTTTCTTTGGAATACCGAAATCAATACCTGATAATTTGTTCAAATTTTCAAGTTCATTGCGCATAAACAGCGACTCAACAAGGTTTTTAGCGTATGATTCCGGTTTCGGCTGTAACAGTAAATCTGCAAACGCTTCCCGTTCAACTTTGAAAACACTCTCCGGTACTTTGAAACTCGCATCGACCAAAACATCAAGAATTTTACCTGAGACTGATCTAATTAAGTTGTTCTTTCTGTGAAGTCTGCGTTCAGCGAGTTTGCGCGTGAGAAATATTCCTGTATATGTTCGTTTGAATCGTTTGAGCAGACTGGCTTTGTGAATTTTATGCAGGAATTTTTTGCGATATTTGAGCTTTTCCTCCCAATGCTTGATTGCTCGAATTGCAATATCCATCTGTAATTCTTCAGGCACAACTTCATCAACAAGCCCAAATTTCAACGCTGCTTGAGGCAAAAAAGTTCTACCATTTGTTATTATGTCAATTGCTCGTTCAAGTCCGATAAGCCGAGGTAAACGCGATGAACCGCTCAGTCCGGGGATTAATCCAAGCTCAATGTTCGGCAATCCAACAATATTTTTCCTACTGTCTGCTAAAATGCGATATTGACAGGCAAGAGCAAGCTCGAATCCGCCTGCAATACATTCTCCATTTATCGCGGCAATTGATGGGAAGGGCATATTCCGCAAGGCTGAGAAAACATTCTGTGCTTTTTCGCAAAAACTAAGGATTTTATTACGATTTTCAGATTCTCGGAGAAATTTCAAATGAATACCGTTCAGAAAGCCGTTATTCTCTGAACCAGTGATTATCAGCGAATTAACTTTATCATCTTTATATAAATCCTGAAGTTTGTTTATCTCGGAGGATAGAGCATCAATTAGGCTTTCATTTACAACATTTCTGACACCTGCATCGTTATACATCTTGAAAATTGCAGTTTTTTCGCGCAATACCGTTTCTATTTTCATCTCTATATTATTCAACATACATTCACTCCCAAATATTTATCAGATATAAGTTATAATTATAATGACAATACATCAATCAATTTTGAAATTCTCAATAAAAAAATGCTGGGATTAACCAGCACTCAAAATTCCGATGTACAAATTTATTTAATTCAGCTTATTCAGATATGTAACAATTCCGTTGTAGAGCGTGTTGACGATACGCGTTTGATGATCCGCTTGCTTCAATAGGGTTGCATCTTCCTTGTTAGTCATGAATCCGATTTCTGTTAAAGCCGTCGGCACATTGGCATGGCGCAAAATATACAATCCACGATAATCCCGTAAAATTCCTCGAGATGCAAAAACTTTGTTCACCTTGAATTGTTCTTCGACAGATTCCGCAAGAACTTTCGAAAGCCAGGTATTGCGCGATGATGTGCTTGACTTCGGATAAATCGTCAGAGTTCCTCGAATATGCGGCTTGTTCGGGATTGTGTTCGCATGAATCGACAACATTAAGCTTGCCTTAACTTGTCTTGCCATTTCAACCCGTTGCGAAAGTGTTGGAAAAACATCAGTGCTTCGCGTCATGTAAACTCGGAATCCGTTTGATTCCAGCAATGTTTTCAGTTTCATTGATACAGTTAAAACAAGGTCTTTTTCAATAATTCCATTACCATGTCCTCCCGGATCTTTTCCGCCATGCCCCGGGTCAAGCATAATTCGATAATTCGACTTAATTTTGTTGCAAGCAAGCAGATTGTTAACAGGAGATGGTATTACTTTGAATTTTACATTTGAAACATTGTCTGAGTTGTCTGAATTGTTGATCTTTTCAAATATCTGAATATCTTCTTTTTCAGGATTGTAAGGTTTGTAATTCGATGTAACATAATTATTGCTGTTACCGCCGTAATATGATTTCGAATTTCCATAATAACTTTTCGGTGGTTGAGTTGTTACACATGAAACACATAGCAGTAAAACGATTAGCACAGAAAATAGACGCATAAGTCCCCCAAAAAATCTTAATGATGTTTTGAAACAAATCGGCATGTTTCGTTTTTTATTTAGGGTGTATCCGATTATTGATATGATATTCAAAACACAGGTAAACCTGCATTTACTCACAGCATCGGTAGTAGGAGCAGACTTTCTGCCTTTTTTTTACATCATCTACAATAGGATTCAAGCGTAACCTGCCCTATTGATAGTGGCGTAAAGAAAAGCATGTTTACATGCCCTATTGACAATGATGTAAACTTAAACCAGCAAGGCTTCAGCGGAGGTTCGCAATGTCAGCACGAATTATTGACTGTAAACTCATTGCAGATGTAATTAAATTGCATGTGCAGAAAGCAGTTAAAGAGCTTAATAACAATGGAGTTACGCCACATCTTGCAGCTGTTCAAGTCGGTCAATGCGATTCAAGCCGAATATACATCTCGCGTCAACGAAAACTCTGTGAAAAACTTGGTATAAGTTATTCTTTTAAGGATTATACGGAAAATATCAGCGAAAATGATTTACTCGAAGAAATCGAAGGACTGAATAATGACAAAGAAATAAACGGAATAATCCTGCAAATGCCTATTCCAGAACATATTCGTGCTTCGAGAATTCAAGCTAAAATCCTTCCAGAAAAAGATGTCGAAGGAATAACACCAGCAAATTTGGGTCGGCTTGTACTTAATGATTATGACATTATGCCTTGCACACCAGCAGCAGTAATGCAGGTGATAGAACATGAAAAAATCGTGCTGAAAGGTAAAAATGTTGTCATCGTGGGTCATAGCGAAATCGTCGGTAAACCTTTGAGTCTTTTAATGCTCAGTAAATTTGCAACAACAACTGTTTGCCATATTGAGACGAATAACCTCAGAAACTTTACAACAAATGCCGATATATTGATTAGTGCAACCGGAAAAACAGGTTTAATTGACGGTTCGATGATTAAGCCTGGTGCAGTTGTAATCGATGTCGGAATAAGCCGAATGCTAGTCACTGATTGCAACGGAAATAAAATTCTAACTAAAGAAGGGCAAGAAAAAACAAGGATTACCGGAGATATTGATTTCGAAAGTGTTTTTAATATTGCATCGGCAATTACCCCTGTACCAGGCGGTATCGGCGCAATAACTTCAATGGTTTTAATGCTGAATATTGCTAAATCCACAATGCTACAATTAAAAATATGATAAACTGTGAAAATTAAACGTTGCCAGTTGTATCTCAATCCTTTTGTCAACACAACGTTGCAACTTTTAGCGATATTCTATTTTCAAAACCTGATAAGTTTAGTATGATAAAATATCTGATTAGAATTAATCGTATTTTGTATGGATTGTGACATTTTATAAGTTAAGATTGAAAATATATTGCCGTTTTTAATTAAAACTTTATATAATAGTGCTTCCTGACAAAGAAGAAGGAGAGTGTGAGCGATAAACTTTCATTTGATATCCAAGAGCTGCCACAAGTTCCCGGCTCAGTTCTTGTATCAATGTCAGGCGCTATTGACGCTTCAACGGTAATTACATTTCAGACGAATTTAGAGAATCTGCAGTTAAACGGAATTTCTAAATTTATTTTAGATATGGAAGGTATTAGATACGTAAATTCAACTGGACTTGGCTCATTGGTACGGCTTGCAGACCAATTAGAATCAGATGGCGGTGGATTCGCTCTCGTTAAGATACATCCAAAAGTCAAAGTTGTCTTCGATATGCTAGGCTTAAACGCCTTTTTCAAAATATTCAACAGTAAAGAAGAAGCTGTAAACTTTTTTAGCAATGGTGATGTTGCAGCATCAGAACCGAGAATACAAACAAGACAGGTTTCAGCACCTCCTCCACCTCCACCGTCTGCACCTGCACGTGGAACGCAAATGAGAAGAACGCCACCTCCACCGCAGACGAGAATTCAGCAGGGAACAAGACCTGTTGCCTCAAGGATGCAAAAACCAGTGTTTCAGCCAAGAGCCATCAGTTGCCAGAATTGTAACGTTACTCTTAAGATTTCGCAGCCTGGAACCTTCAAATGTTCAAGGTGTTATTCGATTTTCACAGTGCAACCAACGGGTCAGATTCAGTTCCAGAAGCAACAGCAGAAAGCATCTCCTTTACAAATGAATCTCAATTGTCAGAACGAAACAAAGGAAGCACTGCTTTGGTTTCTTGCGGCAATTGCTAAATATCATTCATTCACACCTCAGCGAACACAGGTTTTGCAAAACTGTATAAACGAAATCATTACTCACATTTCACGTGATGCTTACAACAATAATCCGACTTCGACATACTCGGTACTGATCGCTGCGGTGAACAACGAAATTAATCTGAAATTCGCTGACCACGGACGCACATTCCCAGCAAATGCTCAAAACATGTTTCAGTACAACAAACAGAATATGCGTGTGTTCGATTTGAAACCTCACCCGCAGTCAGGAAACATAATAACTCTGAAAATGACTGCATTTTAATTTCAATTGGTAGAAGGAATTGTGTATATGATTTATAAATATGATGCGATATGAATGCGAAAATATCGCATTTTTTATTATTATTTTCACATCAATCTTATCAGAACAAATAATTCGAAATTCTTGCTTATTGTGCTTTAAGAAAAAAAGCAATAAGTTTGCTAAATTAAATTGAAGTATTATACTTACTCTGATTTTTTCCACATCGATTATCAGTAATATTAGGAGATAAAATGGCATTAAAGCGAGTTTACAATTTTAATCCAGGTCCTTCACCGCTGCCTTTAGAAATTCTTAAGGAAGCACAGGATAATTTGCTTAATTATCAGGATTCAGGACTTTCAGTCATGGAAATGTCGCATAGAAGCCCTGAATATTCGGGAATTCATCAGGGAGCCAAGGATGCACTCTGCAAAGTTCTGAGCATTCCCGATGATTTCGAGATTATTTTTCTTGGTGGTGGCGCATCGACTCAATTTTACGTGGCTCCACTGAACCTTTTAAGTAAGAATGATACTGCGGATTTCATCCACACCGGTACATGGTCAAAGAATGCGATTAAGGAAGCAAAGCGTGTTGCAAATGTCCACATCGCTGCATCTGGTGAAGACAACGAATTCATGAAACTGCCTGAAAAATTTAATTTCAGCGGCAAAGCAAAGTATGTTCATTTAGTTACGAATAACACAATTTACGGGACTCAATGGCAATCCTTCCCAAATACACAGGGAAAACCCCTTGTCGTTGATATGTCGTCGGATATTGCAAGCTATCCTATCGATTTCAGCAATATCTGGATATTATTTGCTGGAGCTCAGAAGAATCTCGGATGTGCTGGTGTTACAGTTGTTATCATTCGCAAAGACCTCGAGCTTCAGGAAGATGTCCCGACAATGCTCAGCTACAAAACACATATCGACAAAGATTCACTATTCAATACACCTCCATGTTTTAACATTTATATGATTAAACTTTACATGGAATGGGTATTGAAAGTTGGTGGTATCAATGAGATGAAGAAACGCACGAATTTAAAAGCTGCTATGCTTTACGATATTATCGACGAATATTCAGATTTTTATACACCTTTGGTCCATAAAGATTCTCGATCGAAGATGAATGTTGTTTTCAAGCTGCCGACCGAGGAATTGGAAAAAGAATTCAGCAATGAAGCGAAGATTATCGGTTTTGTTGGGTTGAAAGGGCATCGCAGCGTAGGTGGAATGCGCGCTTCTTTGTACAATGCAGTTGAAATCTCCACTGTTGAAAAGCTTATTGCATTTATGCGCGATTTCCGCAAGCGTCATTAATCCACGTCATTTAAAAATTTACCTAAGCCCGATCCACATCTGGTTTCTTTATCGAAAGTAAAGTTTCAATAACCAGTGACAAAAAATCGTTTTAAAACACCAATTAAAAAACCCGACTGGAGATGTCGGGTTTTCTTGGATTTTCGATGATTAACCGGGGTTCAAGTTGGTCATAATTGAAACTAGAGGCATAAACAGCGAAACGACAATAAAACCGACTGAACCACCCATAAACACGATGAGCAAAGGTTCAATCGCTGCGGTCAGACCATCAACCGCAATTTCAACTTCCTGTTCGTATTGATCAGCAATTTTAAGCAGCATCTTATCAAGCTCACCGGTTTCCTCACCCACGTCAACCATGTTGATGACAAGGTCATCGAATAATTCCGATGCTGCAAGCGGGTCGGAAAAATTATCTCCTTCTCGAATCGACTCATAAACCTGGTCAATTGCCCGAGTTAAAACCTCATTACCGATTGCGTTCTTGACAATCGCCAACGCTTCAAGAACCGGAACACCTGATGCAAAAAGCGTGCCGAGGGTTCGGGTAAAACGTGCTATTGTACTTTTTCGAGTAATATTACCAAGAACAGGCAATTTCAGCTTAATTGAGTCCCACTGATAACGTCCCTTTTCAGTTGCAATCCACGCCTTAAAACCAACATAAATTCCAATGGGTATTGCTGGAATTAGAAACCAGAACCCAATTAAAAAATCGGAAATAGTAATCAACATTTGAGTTGGTCCTGGTAGCTGAATGCCCATGTCGCCAAACATTTCCTTAAATGTTGGGATAACGAACAAAATAATACCAGTGAGAATTAAAACAGTAACCGACAAAACAACTATAGGGTATATCATTGCACCCAGAACTTTTCTTTTCAAAGCCTGTTCACTCTCAAGAAAGACAGACAGACGTTCAAGAATCGTATCGAGTACACCACCAGCCTCGCCTGCTTTAACCATGTTTACATAAAGCTTATTAAAACACCGTGCATGCTTCGACATAGCTTCTGATAATTGCTGACCGTTTTCAACATCTTCTGCAACTTCTGTGAGAATCTTTTTAAAAGTCGAATGCTTCTGCTGACCTTGCATTATCTTCAATGAACGTACAATCGGGAGACCAGCATTCTGCAGAATAGATAATTGCGTTGAAAATTCCGTAAGAAGTTTTCTCGGTACACCACCAGTACCGCCTCTTTTACGACCTGTCGGTTCTGCAGTATCCATAGACGGCGCAGTTGATTCCATTTCTCCCCCACCGCCTGATCCATCGGTTACTTCCTTGATTCCGGTGGGTCTCAATCCTTTTTTGCGAATATTCGCAACCGCTGACTTCTTATCCTGAGCTTCAATCTTCTGACGGATTTTCTGACCAGAAGAGTCCACAGCTTCATAAAGAAATATTGGCATTCGAATTTCCTCCAATATCATTGGAATAAATAAAATCTATTTTTCAGAGGGGGGAACATTTTAATATTATATCATATTTAGGAAAAGATTTTAATCAATAATTAGAGTTTCCCTAATCACTTCCTCAATTGTTGTTAGTTGGTCGAAAATTCCAAGAATCCCAGAATCGCGCAACGATTTCATACCTTCTTTCATCGATTGTTCACGAAGCTGAGCAGTTGAAACTTCTTCCATTATCAATTGCTTCGAAACATCAGAAATCTGCATGAGTTCGAAAATTGCCATACGCCCCCTGTGACCGGTGAAATTACAGGCTTCACAGCCCTTACCGTAAGCAAATTCTCGGTCAGCAGCATCTTCATATTTCAATCCAAGAGCCAAGATTTGTTCTTCAGTTGGAATATAGAAAGTTTTGCATTCTGCGCAAATTCGACGTACAAGACGTTGAGCAACGATAAGTTCGAGTGTTGCAGCAAGTAAGAAGTTTTCAATCCCAATATCAAGCATACGGGTAATAGCTGAAGGTGCGTCGTTTGTATGCAGTGTTGTGAAAACGATGTGACCAGTAAGAGATGCTTCGACAGCGATATTCGCAGTTTCCCTGTCACGAACCTCACCAACCAGAATTTTATCAGGGTCCTGACGTAAGATAGAACGTAAACAATTTGCATAAGTTAAGCCGACTTCATCGTTAACCTGCACTTGAATGATACCTTCAAGGTCATATTCAACTGGGTCTTCAGTAGTAATCAGCTTAATGCCGATGTCATTTGCATAGTTCAAGCACGAATACAACGTCGTTGTCTTACCGCTACCAGTTGGTCCCGTACAAAGGATAATTCCGTTTGGTTTGTCAATGTAAGCCTTGATAAGCTCAATCTCTTTTGTTCGAAAGCCAAGATTATCTACATCAAGAGAGACAACAGAACGGTCGAGAATACGCATAACACAGCTTTCACCGAACATTGTCGGAAGAGTTGAAACACGCAAGTCAATTGGCTTTCCACCAATAATAATCTCGATTCTACCGTCCTGAGGCATACGCGTCTCAGCGATGTCGAGGTTTGACATAACTTTCACACGGGAAATTAATGCTGGTGCAAGGTGAACGGGTGGTGATTCCATTTCATAAAGAATACCATCAACACGATATCGGATGCGAAAATTATCCTCGAATGGTTCGAAGTGAATATCCGATGCCTGGTCACGGATTGCATTGAGCAAAAGTAAGTTGAGTAGTTTAACAACTGGTGCAGCGTTAGCCATGGCAGCAGCTTCGGACAGGTCCATTCCCTGCTTCATATGGCTGAGTTTAGCAACATCGTCATATTCATTACCCAGCGATGCTAGCGCACCTGCAATTGTGTTGCTTCCTTCGGCGTAATATTTTTCGAGGTAACCGTTAATCTGGGATGCGGTGGCAACAATACCTACAATTTCGCAATTAAGCATAAATTTCAGGTCGTGAAATATATTCACGTTTCTGGGATCCGAAAAGGCAATTGTCAAAGTCCTAGTCTCGCTGTCCCATTGAATCGGAATAATCTTGAATGCCTGTGCTGTGGCTGGAGGAACTTTACCAAGAGCTTCTGCAGGCGGGTCAAAATCGGTTAGATCGCGAACTTCAAGTCCTTCCTGTGCTGCAAGAGCGAAAAGGATGTCTTCTTCTGTTACAATGTCCATATCAACCAGAATCTGCCCTATAACGCCTCCACTTTCACGTTGAATTTGTAATGCATCTTGAATATCGCCTTCCGTCAGAAGATCCATTTCTTTAAGGATTTGACCCAGGGGTTTGCGTCTTGCAGGTGTCGCCATATTGTCCTCACTAAACAAGTAAGCCCTATTTCACGCGTTGACATTAGGAATTGCATTTCTAACTTATCGTCGATGATGATATAATAAGCAACAAGGATACGCAAACTTTTTGCTTTTTTTATTTGTATTGGCAATAGGA
>CAYZQB010000025.1:0-2122 GCA_964480395.1 uncultured Planctomycetia bacterium | reverse complement strand
TTTTTTTATTTGTATTGGCAATAGGATTCGGAGTTTTTGCACCAATTTATCGCGATGTTGTGAAAAGCATCAAGGATGCATGAATGACAAATTTACAGTCATTTTCCTCAAACAGACATATTGTCAGTAAAATTAACAGTATATTTTTCTCTATTTTGCGATTTTTTTTTATTTAATAATGATTCAGGCGTTGATTTCAGTTTATTGAGAAAATACTAAAGACTTTATAAATTTATTTTGTATTGTGGCACTTTAATTGCTTAAGGAATGGAATAACTTCAACTAAATATACATAAATCTAAGGAGACATGTATGGCAAAGGAATTGAGATTTGGCGAAGAAGCTCGTGCTGATCTTCTCAAAGGCATTGAGAAACTAACCAATGCTGTTAAAAGCACACTTGGTCCAAAAGGAAGACCCGCAATACTTGACAGAGGTTGGGGTTCTCCAAACGTAACAAAAGATGGAGTAACAGTTGCTGATGAAATTGAACTTGATAATAAATTCGAGAATTGCGGCGTTCAGATGGTCAAGGAAGTTGCAAGCAGAACTTCGGACAAAGCTGGTGATGGAACAACCACAGCAACATTGCTAACCGAAGCGATTTACAAAGAAGGATTGAAACTCGTAACCGCCGGCTACAATCCACGTGCAATTTTCTCAGGATTGAAAAAAGCGAGTGTGAAAGTTGTTGAATTCCTGCGTGAAATAGCGATTCCAGTCGAAACGAAGACAGATATTGAACGCGTTGCTTCGATTAGTGCTAACAATGACCCGAAAGTCGGCAAAACTATTGCTGATGCGATGGAAAAAGTCGGCAAAGAAGGCGTTATCACGATTGAAGAAGGTCGTTCGACAGAAATCGAGATTGACGTTGTCGAGGGTATGCAGTTTGAACGCGGATATCTTTCACCACAATTTATTACGAATCCTGAACGTATGGAAGCAGTCCTCGACAATCCACTCATCCTTATCTGGGAAAAGAAAATCGACAATATTCAGAAATTTGTTCCGCTTCTCGAAAAACTAATGAATGCCAACAGACCTCTGTTTATCATCGCTGAGAATGTCGAAGGAGACGCTTTGACAGGTCTTGTTCTAAACAAAATGCGTTCAATTATTTCGTGCTGTGCCGTTAAAGCACCGGGTTATGGCGACAGACGCAAAGCGATGCTTGAAGATTTGGCGATTTCAACCGGCGGACGTGCATTTTTCGAAGACCTTGGTATTGAACTTGACAAGGTTGAGTTAAACGAACTCGGAACTGCAAAAAAAGTCATTATCACAAAAGATGACACAATTATTGTTGAAGGTGGCGGTAAGAAAGAAGACATCGAAAAACGTGCGATTTTTATTCGTGCACAGATTGAAGACACAACTTCGACATACGATAAGGAAAAGCTGCAGGAACGGTTGGCAAAACTTGTCGGCGGCATTGCGGAAATAAAAGTTGGTGCAGGAAGCGAAACCGAACTAAAAGAACTGAAGGACAGAGTTGATGATGCTTTGAATTCGACTAGAGCAGCAATTGAAGAGAATATTATACCCGGCGGAGGTGTTGCACTTCTGCGTTCAATCAAAGTTCTTGACAAACTTGAGAAATCAAATGAGCTGGTTGGAGACGAAATTCAAGCAATCGCAATTCTTCGCAACGTTTTTCGCACACCAATCCGGCAAATCGCTGAAAACGCTGGTATCAAAGGTGATATTATTGCGCACAAAATTGAGAAATCTAGCGAGAAATTGTCATTCGGCTGGGATGCTTTGAACAACAAATTTGGCGACATGTTCGAGATGGGTATTGTTGACCCGTTGAAAGTTACGCGTCTTGGGCTTGAGAATGCGATTAGTGTTGCTGGCTTGATGCTCACCACAGACTGCATTATCACCGATAAACCTTCAGATGATGCTGGTGGTATGCCCGGCGGAATGCCTGGTGGAATGGGTGGAATGCCTGGAATGGGCGGTATGCCTGGGATGGGCGGCATGGGAATGCCAGGAATGATGTAAAAATTAATCAAACAAACTTACATAATACTTGGAAGGAACAAAGAAATGGCAGTAAAACCTTTGGAAGACAGAATTCTTATCAAACCACTTGATGCTGAGGAAAAAAGCGCAG
>CAYZQB010000024.1:1862-25484 GCA_964480395.1 uncultured Planctomycetia bacterium | reverse complement strand
AGGTTCAGAATTTATGACTTTGACAGGTCCCGGACAGGTTCTCGGTTCGCCTTATTTTATGGCACCTGAGCAGGCAGACGCCAGTCATGAAGTTGACCATCGTACCGATATATACTCGCTTGGGTCAACATTTTATTATCTCGTTACAGGAAAATATCCTTATGATGGACCGAATGCGATTGCAATTATCTTTAGACGTATCAACGAACCTCTGATACGACCTAAAAAACAGGAACCGATGATGCCGGATTGCATAAATAAGCTGATTGTCAAGATGATGGCGATTAAGCGAGAAAATAGACCGGAATCTGCACTCATGCTCTTAAAAGAAATCGATGAATTACCGCTTAAAAACCGTGTGGAAAACTTCTGTGATATGGATTTGCATAAAAATATCAGTATCAATGAATCTAACAGACTTTTTACTCAGGCAGCAGATGGTGGCATTCGGGAAAATGTAAATAAAAAGCTGATTCCGAAGTTGAAAAAATCAGCACATCTAAAGAAACCTGTGGATAAAAGCAAAGCCGAAACAAAGATTAAAACAGTTCTAAAACGCACTGAAGAATCAAAACCGGTTGAGAAATCCCCTGATTCTATGGAAGAGTCTGGATTTATTTCTATGAATGAATTTATCCAGGATTCAGATTTGTCATCTGTTGAAACTCAAAAGCAAGATGTGGTTTTAAAAAAAGCTTCTGCACCAACATTGCAGAAAAAGCAACCAGCAGCAAAATCAATTGCGCCGAAAATCGAAAGCAAACCTACAAAACAACAGAAAATGGTTTATAAAAGCATTTCCAAGCAAGAGCTTAAATCACTTGAAAAGAACAAAATTATTAATGATCTTATTGCAAGGATTAAGAATTTTATTCAGAAGAACGATTATAATTCAGCACAGTCGTATCTTGACCATGCAGTTAGGGTTGTAGGAGTAAATCCTGAGCTAAACTCTCTGAAACTTGAGATTTTCAACGCCATGACGAGTGTCGATAATCAACTCAAACTTGCCAAAAAAAATCTTGAGGAGAAAAATTATGCACAGGCACTTCGCATGTACAAGTGCATTTTGAAGAAAGTACCTGACAACGATATTGCATTGAAACAAACAGCGGAGATTGAGCGTAGGTTTTTACTCGCTAACAAACATTATCGAAAAGGTCAGGAATTTTTCCTTGCCGGCGAGGTGCAGGAAGCAGTCGGACAACTGAACCTAAGCTTAAAATATCTGCCTGAAAGCACAGATATCATAAAATTCCTCAACAAAATCGCCAAATCCAATACCGAAGTCAACATAATCCTTAGCAGCGCAAATGGTCTTTATAAGACAGGTAAAATCTCGGAAGCCATCTTAAAAGCTCAGGAAAGTTTCAAATTTATGAAAAATCATCAAAAAACCAAGAAACTTATTGAAAAATGGCAAAATGTTCTCGATAAACCCAGCGTATAATTAACGAATTCAATTGGTCAAGGTTATTTTGAGATTTATATTATTTGCTGATTGTCAGAATACATTAATTAATTCTGAAAGTTCATCCGGTAAATTCTTCGGATGTATGTTGTATACTGATTTAGAGATTTTGAATTTCACGAGGTAAACATGAAAAAATTATCATATTTAGTAATTGTTTTTGCGGTTGCTCTTATAATTCTGGAGCTTCAAGGTTCAGAAAACATTCGGGTCTTAAGCATCAATAATAAACCACTTATGGGTAAAATCGGGAATATAGAAAAAGATGAAATCACCGTTGTTTCAGGTTCTCAGAAGATAAAATACAAACTTAAAAACCTGGAAAGTATTGAATTTCTTAAAGAAAGCGATTCTGACAGTTCCAACGGTTTTTATCCAGAATTTGAGGTAAAACTGATTACAGGCGATATTTTTACTGGCAAGATTCTACAGGCGACAGATGATGACAGAGGATTTATTTTCGAATCTCTTAGCTTTGGCAAAATCCCGATTTTAATGCGCTGGGTCGATATTATTAAAAATATTCCTAATGCTGAAAATAACTTCACAATCGATGTTAAAGCTGAGAAAAACGAGCTTGACGTTCTCTATTTTGCCAAAGATGTTGAAAAAGAAGGCGATGATGCCAATGTTGACAATCTTATCGGCACAATTAATGCGATAACCAAGGATGGGATTGATTTCACTGATAAGTTCAATTATTTCGAGGATTATCTTTTCGAGTGGAGCAAAATTAATGCAGTTACTGTTTTTCACGAGAATAAACCTGAAATTCCCAAAGTTTTCCAAGCAATTGTCAGCACTCTTACTGGCGAGGTTTTTACTGGGCTAATCGGAAATAGTGACGGTGTACAGTTCGAATTTCAATCTCCTACATTAATCGTGGAAAATTATACGGATGATGATGAGGAAATATGGAAATCGCATGTTAAGGGTCTGAAAATAAAAGTAAATGACAAATTCCTTAGCACGCTGACTTTCAGGTTCGGAAATTTCACTTACTTATCCGACCTTAATCCGGTGAAGTCGGATGAGTATCCGTACTTCGGCGGGAAATTGTCAATAACTGATCCCGCTGCTTATTGGTGGAAATACTGCATGGATAAATCAGTTATGAATAAGCAGTTGTATCTGAAAAACACCGATGGTAAGAAAGTAAAATATATAAAGGGGATTGGGGTTCACAGCTACAGCATGTTGAGCTTTGAAACGAAGAAAGAATCCAAGTTTTTTATGACGGATATTGGCATCGAAGCGGATGCTGGCAAACAGGCATCGGTTGTTTTCAAAGTTTTTCTTGATGATGCAAAAAAACCAGCGTATGAATCACCCACGATGCTTGAAAATACCGGTTTCCTAAGTATTAAGATTGATATATCTAATGCGGACATGATTCACCTTGTTGTCGATTTTGCAGACAACGGCGATATTCAGGATAGGGCGATTTGGGGTAATGCAAGAGTTTTGAAGGAGTAAGATAATTATGTTGGCGAAAATGATAAACCTCTCAATTGTTCTGACAATGTTGATATTTTTGAATTCTGAGAGTATTTCCGGCGCAGATGCTTTTGATTACAACGAACAACTGCAAAAAGCCATCGTAATGTTCGAGGAGAACAATCTTTCAGAGGCGGAAAAGTTATTTAATTCAGCATTGAAAGTTAACACAAAAGGTAGCGAAGCTTTCTATTATCTTGCATTAATTTATGCAGTTTATGCAGAAAACATTGAGGATATCGAGAATGAACGAAAACAATTGGTAAACAAAGCATGTCAGTATTTAGAATATGCGGTTTCTGCAGGTTTTCGTGATCATCAGAGAATCACTAAGGAAAACAGTTTCACAATGTTATTGAATTCGAAGCAGTTTTCAGAAGTTATGAAAACGCTCGAATATCTTATTTTGAAAGAGTTAAAATGGGAATCAGCAATAACATTGAAATATCAAATTGACTTACCCAACAAAATTGAGCCGAACAAGAAATACCCATTGATGCTTCTGCTGAAACCTTATGGAAAATACGGCGGTAGTAAATTTCAACCCGACTACATCGCAAGCAGAAACGGATTTGCCTGCGGAATGCTTGAATATGCTAACGACGACAATGATATCACAAAAGGATATTGGACCGAGTTCATGGAAAAACGTATTCGAAAAACACTTAAAGAGATTAAAGAAAAGCTTGAAAAGCGTGAAAACATTGATTTCAGTCGAGTTTATCTTTGCGGAATCTGGCAGGGAGGTTATCGGGCATTATTCACATATCTTACTTTTCCCGATGCTTTTGCAGGTGCAATCACGTTCAACGCTGCTGTTTTAGAAGGTTCAGACGTTTTCAAACTTTTGAAAAATCATAAGGATAAAAAGAATCTGAGAATTATTGCGGTGCATTCGAAAAAAGATGTACTTGGATTCAATTCAAGTGAAAAAGCATGGCAAAAGCTCATAAAATCTGGCGTACCTGTGGATTACATGGTTGAGAATGAAATAATCACAGGCAAAAAAGATATCGAAAAATATGAAAAATCTATCGCAAAATTAGTAAATAAGGAACAGCCTGAGCCAGAAAAAACCGATAAACCCGAACAACCACAAACCAAACCTAAATGACAGATAAACCAATAATTATTCTTGCATCACAATCTGAAAGACGTCGTGAAATCCTTGAAAAATTCAGCATCAAATTCGATGTTGTCGTACCAACCGATGAAGAAATAAGCCCTGACGGCAATTTGACACCTGAGAAATTTGTACAGGTAAATTCACGCAGAAAATGCGAATCTGTTGCAGCAAAATTCATGAAAAACATCGAAAATGCAATTATTATCGCCTGCGACACAATCGCTGCTTACAACAATAAAATAATCGGAAAACCAGACTCGATTGGTGATGCAAAAAGAATTCTGCAAATGTTATCGGGTACAAAGCATCAAGTGATTTCAGGCATTACAGTGATTAAGACTCCTGAAAATAAAAGGTTCACAACCGTTGACATAACGCAAATTAACATGCTGTCTATGACAGATGAGGAAATCGATGCCTATGTCAACTCTGGCGAACCACTTGGGAAAGCGGGAGCGTATGCGATTCAGGAAACCGGTGACAGATTTGTTAAAATCACTCAGGGTAGTTTCTACAACGTTGTCGGACTTCCAATTGAAAAGCTTCTCAAAATCCTCAAAACCTTCGGCATATTCGTTGAGCATCAGTAAAATCATGTTTGTACTTGCATCAAACACCGCATCCGTTTACAGTGTAAAATTGTAAAAGATTTGGAGAATTCTCATGAAAATGACTGTCAATCCCAAAGAAAAGTTCGTGGGATTATTTATACTTTTCTCGATTTTGCTTAGCTTAACGGTAATATACGTCAATGTCAGAAGCACATTGAAAGAAAAATTCACATACCGGCTTGTTCTCAATCAGACTTATGGATTAATCAAAGGTGACAAAGTCAAGCTTAGAGGTTTAGCAATCGGTGCCATCGAATCAATCAACATTATTAGGGACAAAAAAACCAATGACGAGAACATAGAGGTTTTTCTATCGATTTTAGATAAAAAATTCATCGAACACATACGCCGCGATTCAACGGTTACCGTTCAACCCGCACTTGGACCGCTGCCAGGCTCAATTGAAGTCAATCCCGGAGGGAAAACAGAACTTCTGCCAAACAACAGCGATATCGTTCTGCTTGAACTCCCTAAAGCTTCCGTTGAAGGGCTTATCGGCGATATTTCCGATTCAATCAAGGTTTTCAAGGACGTCAGCATGAAAATCAAGACCGAAGGTTTGACAAGTATGCTTGGACCGGAACTTCATGACAGCTTAAAATCTTTGACGCTCACTGCGGAGGAAATCATCGCTCAGCTAAAAACCTCGACAAACAATTTCAGCACAATCGTAGATGATTTGCATCAAGGAAAAACAACAATTGCAAAACTCATGTTCGGCGAAATTCCGATGCTGCAGGCAATACTTGGAGAACTCAGCCAAAATCGTATAGATGAACTGAACACACAGAATAAAGGCATGCTGGAGTGGTTTTTCGGACCAACAGTCTGGGGAGAAATCGAAGCTGCCAGCCAATCATGGCAACCCGTTCAAACCGCAATTCTCGATTTAATCACTGAAGGTAAAATTGTCATGCAGCGTTCACAGGACATACTCGACGAAACCATGCCAGTCATCGAAATCCTTACTGAAAACCGTGAAAACATCAACGATATGCTCTCAACCCTTAACCAAATGCTCGATGATGTCAAGGAAATCACCGCTGAAATCGCAGACCAAAAGGAAGAAATCCCCTCGACTGTACGCCAGCTAAAGGAATTAATGAATAAAAGCGACAAACTAATGGATTCAATACAACGTCATTGGCTCATCAACGCTTTTGCCGAGTCAAAACCAGCGAAAGCTCAGGTACCTATAAAAACTTTTCGTCCGAACCATTACGGAGAGTAACTCGTTAATCCATGCAAGTGAATACTTGGAGAAATATGAGAATTCTTAACTTCAGAAATATATATGTTTTTCTCGCAATACTATACGTGATTCTCTGCAACCTTGTATTTATCGGGCATACCAATTTCAAACCGTTAATCATTTACACAATTATCGTTTTCGCGATATGCATTCTCATGCGAATCTGGTACGGAATTTCGAGAATAATGTTCATTCTGTTTTTCTGGATATATTTTATTATCGTTCTAACGTCATTTGGTTGGGAGATTTTCAGCACTGGGCAATTTCAGCACCATGTTGCGGGTTACATTACAATCGGATTCATGACATTACTTGGTATTCTCGGTACTGGTGCTATCGAAATCATACTGCTTTTTATCGGTTCAATAGCACTTCTTGCAGGTGGAATCTGGCTAAGCAGAACCCAGCCTAACTTTGATTTTTATCTGACCTGCTCACTTCTGGTCGGCATAATTCTGCTTATTCTCAGTGTTTTGCGTATCGGTATTTTCAACGCCAGGGAGATTGGCAGAAATCGTTTCGAAAAGTATAAGGTTACTACGCCGATTAAAGGAAATTTTACAAATTTCAATACTATTGCTGCTATCAGCTACATTTTCATCATGGCGTTATGTCTGTCTGTGATTCTTTTTACAGTTATGCCTAGACCTAATTTTTCATCAAAAGAACCACCGAAATCAGCATCAGATGAATTCATACCTGAAAACGACTTTGACCCTGATAATTTCCCATTGTGGGATAAAAACGAGGAATATCCAACCGCTTTTGACGAAGAAACGGTGAAGAATCAGCGAACAAGAGCACCTGAAGAGACAACAGAAATAAATCCGAGATATTCATTTCTTTCAAGTCTGCTGAACAAGCAACCGCGATTTTATGTCAATTTCTCCAAACTCGGACAGCCAGGTAAACGCTTTGAAAATGATGATTTCTACACAAAAGTTAAGGTTTTTGACGTTTATAACGGTGAAAAATGGCTTGTAAGCGAGCAAAACGAAAAAGCATGGTCAAAATCCAGAAAAACCGAATATACCTTACCTCTGATGTATGAGATTCTCGAAGGTGCAAATAAAACTCGCGGCGGAATACTGTCGAATGTGGTTTTCAGCAGCGATTTTGATTCGAATAAGATAATCGCTCTGTACCAGCTGATACAAGATCAGATTTATCCTCAGCTTTTCATGCCCGATTTTCCCCTGCGCGTTTATGCACATAGCTTCAAGATGAATGATAATACTGGGGAATTAATATCAGAAACAGCAAAACAGTTGCAATACAACATTGAATCGTTTCATGTTAAATACGATCGGCTCAAAGCACTTGTGTGTACGCGAGGTAAGGGCAAATCCGAAAAAAATTGGCTGAGTATCGGAAAATTCGATGCTGATTTATACGAATTAGCTATGCAGATAATCGAAGAATCCAAAATCAATAAGGAATTCACTGAATTTACCGCTGATGAATACACAGATCATGATGTAATTCGGGCAGTTATCAGATTTCTGAAAGAAGGTGATTCAGCCAATAAATTTATCTACGAAATCGCTCCGCCGAAAGTGCCTTCAAATGAAAATCCCTTGAAATTCTTTTTGTTTAAATCAAAAATCGGTAATTGTACGCAATTTAATACGGCAGCTGCGATTTTGCTAAGATATCTGGGATTACCAACTCGAATTATCGCTGGCTATCGCGGAGGAAAATGGATAAATGAAGAATTTCGCTACGAAGTGCAATATCTTCGCGCACATCTATGGTTTGAGGTTTATTTCAAGGATTTTGGATGGTACCGATTCGATGCAACTCCCGATTGGGAAAGAGATGAAAAAATCTCACAAGTTGAAAACGATGTATATCAATTCCCAAAATATTTCAATAAATATGTTCCTTCGACAAATGAAGATACTAAGAAAAATGTAGATGAGAAAAAACCCGACAAAACTGATGAAAATGCTGCAGATACCGTAGAAACGCTTGAATCCGACGAATCTGATGACAAAAAAACAGGTGAAATTTTCGGTAAATTTCTGACTGAATACGATAATGACGAAATGATAGTGGAATTTGTAAAGTTTTTGGAATATGTTTTCAGCAGCGGTATCAGGAGTCTGCTTTTTTTTGTTATGCTTCTGTTGATTCCTGCGATTTTATATAGGTCGTGGATTTTGCGCAAGATTAAGCTGATGCTTGGTATTTTCAACAATGACGAAAGCGATTCTGACGCTAGAGATTCAAGAAAATCGAGAAAATCACGCATTATCGAAAATAAACTTGTTTCGGATTTCAGAGATTTAGAGCGATTATTCAAAAAATTCGGATATGTTAGAAGCCCAAGCGAAACCTGGATAGAGTTTAACAAACGTCTTGACGGTTTTTCAAATCTTGTTTCAACGATGCTAAATTCTCTGATATTTTCATATTATTATGCACGTTTCGGCATGCAATACAGCGAATTCAAGGATTTTAAGATAAAACTCGGTACCCTTAAAAAGCATTTACAGAAGCAGCTTTCCACCATTGAACAATAATATTTCTATTGAACACCTGGCGGCGGCGGATCTTGAGGCGGTTCTGGCACATCCGATTTCATCGGTCCTTTATTTTCAAGCACATTGACAATTGATGGCTCTGCTTTGCCCGAATCCAGAAGCTTTCGGAGTCTGTCCTGAATTGCTCTATGAACAGTTCCTTCAGGATAAATACCGGTTTCTTCATCAAGAATTCCTGCTGGCATGTCAAAAAATATCTCAATTGCTTCGTCGATATTCGAAACCGCGTAAATTCTGAAGTTCCCTTGCATCGCAGCATCAACAACCTCTTGCCTGAGCATCAAATCCTCAATATTTGAAATCGGAATAACAACGCCTTGATTGCCTGTAAATTCACGATCACGGCAGAGACCGAAAAATCCTTCAATTTTCTGGTTTACACCACCAATTGCCTGCGCATCACTCTTCTGATTCATCGAACCGGTTACGGCAAGGTCCTGCCTGATTGGTATCTGAGAAATTGCGGACAAAAGACAGATTGTTTCAGCAATTGTCGCACTGTCCCCGTCAACTCCGCCGTAGCTCTGCTCAAAAGTCAGCGATGCGGACAATGCCAAAGGCATGTTATGAGAATATTTCTCACGCAGAAAACCTGACAGAATTAGAACACCCTTATCATGAATCGAGCCCGAAAGATGCGATTCACGCTCAATATTGATGATTCCCGCACGCCCAACACCTACCGATGCTGTGATTCGCGAAGGTTTGCCAAAATGATGGGCAATTCCGAAAACAGCAAGTCCGTTAATCTGCCCGACACGTTTTCCGTCAGTTGAAACAAGAAGCACTTCTTCAAGCAGCATTTCCTGATATTTCTCGTCAACAAGACGATGCCGTTCCTCACGTTCTTTTATTGCTTTAATAACTGCTTCAGAATCTATCTTGTCTTTCTCGAACGCCTTTGCCCAATGATTTGCTTCGCGAACAAGGTCAGCAATTTCCCCAAAACGAGTGCTAATTTTGTTCCTACGACCCGCAAAACGTACCGATTCTTCTATGATTGCTGCGTATCCGTCAGGTGTAAACAAAAGCATTTTCTCTTCGCGAATGAGATTATCTAGAACAGCAGCGAATTCCTTCAAATGCCCTTTCGAAATAGATGTTGTGATGTCAAATTCCGCTTTGATCTTGAAAATCTTGAGAAAATCTTCATCATAATAATTCAGCAGTTGATAATAACGCTCGTCTCCAAGAAGAATGACTTTCAGGTAAATTGGAATAGGTTCGGGTTTTATCACTGACGGAGCAAGCATCAGCGATGATTCAAGCGTTTGAATTTCAAGCTCCTGATTCTTCAGCGTTCGCACGAGATTACGCCAGACGCCTGGTTCAGCAATAATATCGCGAATATTCAGCACGAGAAATCCGCCATCCGCACGCAGCAACGAACCTGCCTTGATTTTCGTGAAATCCGTTATAACTGCACCACTACGCTCGAATTCACGTTCAATGGTTCCGAAAAGGTTCGTAAATGTCGGATTTCTCTCGATGATAACTGGTGGATCATCAATATCAGCAGTATCAACAACAATATTTACTTCATACTCTCTCAGCGACATCTGCTGTTTCTGAAACATCATCATCGGATTTTTTTCAACATCTTCCTTATGAAAATTATCGAGATTATCCAACATATGCTCAATCATTTTATCGATATAGTTCTTTACTTTAAGGTTTCCGACAAATTCTTCCAGCACGTTTAATATCAAGTCCTCAATAACATTTCGAGCAATATACTGTTCAAGCATTTTGATTTCGCGCAGCATTTCCTTGGCTAAACGTCTGCCTTCCTGTAAAAGTTTATTCATTTCAAGTTTGAATTCATCGATTTTTTTCACGATTGCATTCAATTCTTCATCGCTGTACTTACCCTGATGCTCACCTACTTCAAGAGCATCAAGCGAAACGGGTTTTTCATCAATAACAGGAAAAATTTCCGGAGTTTGCATTGAACCGTGCTGAATATACACAATTGCAAGACCTTCTTTCTTGACCCGAAGCTCGAATTGCGTGAAAAGTGTTTTTTCTCGTTTCTGAAATCTGTCGGCAATTTCGTCACGCTCGACTCTGAATTTGTCTTCCTCAAATACGTTGTTCAAGCGAATTTGTGCCTGCTCAATGAACACCTTCATTTCCCGTTTGAGAATTTTACCTTTACCTGATTCCAACACAATGAGCTTAGGTCTTGAAGGATCTTTGAAATTATTAACGTAACAACGGTCTTTTGCTGGTGCAATTCTGCGGTCAATATGTGATAAAATCGTTTTTATTGTGTATGACCTGCCTGAGCCGGGATAACCCGTTACAAAGATATTATATCCGGGAGCGTCAATTTCCAAGCCCAGGTCAATGGCATTCAAAGCACGTTTTTGACCAACTGTTCCGGTGATTCTCGGAATAATCCCTGTTTTCAAATAATCGTAACTTTCGAGATCACAGCGCCACTTTAATTGTTCAGGTGATAACAGAAATTTTTCAGATGATATAGGGTTACTCATCAATCCTCCTCGAAAGTTTTCAGAATTAAGGTTATTAATTATATACGAAAACTAAAATTTTATACAACTACGGTTTTCATCAGAATTATACTTTATGTAAATGTTAGTGTATATAATTTCCTTGTGAAAACAGGATTGATTGCTATTTTGGTCGATTTGTTGGTTTTGGAGAAAATAAATGGAGACAACTCTCAAATGGCTTAAGCAGTATGTGGATTTCAAGGTTGGTGCAAGCGAACTCGATGATTTGTTCACAATGTCCGGAACAGAATGCGAAGATATGATACCGGTGCATAAAACTGGAGATACAGCTTTTAAGTTTGAGATAACTTCCAACAGAACTGATTGTTACGGTGTATTGGGCTTGGCACGTGAGATTGCTGCGATTTTGGGTTTAGATTTTACATTGCCGAATACTGAATATCCTACAAAAGGCAAAGATATTAATAATCTGACTTCGTTAACTCTGGAATGTCCTGATTTGTGTCCGTATTATTCAGCTCAGCTTATCACTGGTTTGAAGGTTCAGGAATCTCCCAAGTGGTTGCTTGATTTTATCGAAACTTTGGCATCAGTGAAGTCGATTCGTCCGATAAACAACATTGCTGATATAACGAACTTTGTAATGCTTGAGTATTCGCAGCCATTGCATGCTTTTGATTTCGATAAACTTGCAGAAAATCGGATAGTCGTACGTCGGGCGAGAAAAGGCGAGAAAATCCAAGCAATTGACGACCGAGAATACGAACTTGATACTGAAATGTGCGTCATCGCTGATGCTGAGAAACCACAGTGTGTTGGCGGAGTTATGGGTGGTAAAAACAGCGAAATTACTGAAAATACGACGAGTATTTTGCTTGAGGTGGCATATTTTTCACCCAAGAGTATTCGTCGAACTTCGCGCAAGCTTGGACTTCTCAGTGATGCGTCGTACCGGTATGAACGCGGTGTTGACCCTGGTGCTGTTTTGTTGGCATCACGTCGAGCAGCAAGTATAATTGCCGACTCTTGCGAAGGTGCGATAATCCATGAAAATGTTATTGAGCAGGGCAAAATCGTTGCACGATCGAACAAAATTGAGTTCAGAATGCCTGCAATCAAGAAATGTCTTGGGATTGAAGTGCCAGCAACAGATATGATGCGCATTTTCAAAGGGTTGGGGTTGGATGTAAAAGTTACGAAGGAAAATGAAGCTTATGAAGTGATTGCTCCCTCATTCCGTCGTGATCTTGAGCGTGAGATAGACCTTGTTGAAGAAGTGGGCAGAATTTACGGTTATGACAAGATTCCGACAAAATCACGTATGCAAATAAAAGGTGTTAAACCGAATGATATTGAGAAACTCACGGATATGCTCAAGGATATTATTATTGGTGCGGGATTTTCTGAGACTTTCAGCGACAGTTTCGTGCCTGAGAAGAAAATTTATGAATATTCACCATGGAAGCACGATAAATCCGTGAAAGCGAATAACCCGATTCGCACTGATGAAGGGCTTTTGCGCAAATCAATCATTCAATCGCTCCTAAAAATACGCAAATTCAACCAGGACAAAGGATTAAACGATGCAAAGGTTTTTGAAACTGCGCGTGTTTACCTCGGGAAAAATAGAGACAAACCTGTCGAGAAAAGTATGACTGCACTTGCTGGCTCCGATTATTTCGCGATAAAAGGTGTTTTTGAGCTTGTTCTGTCACGTTTGAGAATACCATTTACGGTTGAAGCCTGTGATTATGTGCTTTTCGAGAGTAGTACCGGCGCAAAGTTTGTATCTGACGACATTACACTTGCTGTACTTGGGAAAATCAACAAAAACACACAAGATTCTTTTGACTTACTCGCTGAATGTTGCGTTCTCGAAGCTGATATGACTGCGATTCTTTCAAAATGGCGAAAAATCTCTGCATTTTCTGAAATGTCGAAATACCCACCTGTAGAACGTGAACTCGCAATCATTATTGACAATGATAAAACATGGCAGGAGCTTGAGGAAATGATTATAAAAACAGGGGGAAAGCTGCTGAAGGAACTAAGATTTCTTGAGGAATATTCAGGCAAACCTGTGCCAAAGGGTAAGAAACAATATACTTTTTGGATGAAGTTTCAGGATGCGAAACGTTCGCTTACAAGCGATGAAATCAATGAATTAGTGGAAAAAGACCTCGTAAATGCAATTAACAAAGTCTTAGGCGGTATTTTACGGAAATAATATGATATATTGTGGTTAAGTACTTTAAGAGTAAAATTATTTAAAAATTGTTTAGTTTCTCAATTTCGAAATGTAACTAAAAATAAATTAATCTAATCAGTCTGAAAACAAGGAATTTTGTTGGTTATATCGAAACTATCTTCATAAAGAGTGTTAAATAATATTAATATCGAAAATTCCCAAACTATAATGTTTTTTACCAAAATCTTATATATGTGAAAAATAATATTTATTTTGAACAATTTACAGTGAAAATATTCTTTGAATGTGGTGTTTTATTAAATATCGCAAAAAGTTCATAAACAAATTAATAACTTTTGGAGTAGTCATGACTAGAAAACTTCTTCTTTGTTCGATTTTAATGACATTTTTCATCTTTGGTTGTAATGTTGATATTAATCCTGGATCAGGCGGATTCAAGATTTCTACAACTTCACACGATTTCGGTATAGTAACGATCGGTGACATTGTACAATTTGATCTTGTCTTAACAAACAAGACAAGTGACCGTATCAGTCTGAACCTAATTCAGCTTGAGGGAGCAGACTTATCCGATTTTGTTGTTGCTGAAGGTGGAAATTATCCTTTAGATGTTGATCCAACCAATGAGCACACTATTACTATTTCTTTTTCACCTAGCTCTGATGGTCTGAAAAATGCTGTCCTTCGAATCGGATATGGCAACAATCAGTTTTTTGAAGTTGTTCTTGATGGTGAAGGTATTTTGGCAGAAGGACTTCTCTTGCTGCCTAGTTTTTATGATTTCGGATCAAATCCTGTTGGAGATTCATCAGAAGTTAATATCACTCTTAACAACGGAACTGATGATAACCTCGTCGTTAGTGTTGCTGAAATACAAGGTATGGATGCTGACAGCTTCTCAGTTGTTTCCGGCGGTCCTGTACCAATTGAAGTTTCCGCACGTTCGATTCATGTTTTTACAGTACAATTCATGCCGGTTTCTGAGGGCAACAAAAACGTGATGCTTCATATCGAGCTTGATGACGGTATTACTGTTCTTGAAAGTGGTCTTTTTGGTATTGGATTAGTATCCGCTGGTATCGAGGTTACACCACCTAATTACGATTTCGGTAAAGTTGGATTAAAAGCTACTGTCAGCAATTCATTTATACTAAAAAACACCGGTAACGGAAACCTTGTATTGACAAGCATCTCAGTTACCGATGACCTCTATAACAATTATGAAATATCTCATGGAACATTGATAAACCCAATCACTCTTTCTCCCAAAGATACTCATGAATTTTCAGTATCTTTCACACCTCTTTCAGTCGGAAAAAAAGCTGCAAAAATCTCGATTAGTTATCTTGGTATCGGTTCACCGTATCTGGGTGATATTGTCGGAACTGGTTCTGATCAACCGACATTATCTCCTGACAATCACGATTTTGGTTCTATTCAAATTGGTGAAACTTCAGCACCGTTTACTTTCACATTCACAAATCCGACTCTAGTAGCATTAGATGTTACAAACATTGCCATTACAGGTTCTGAAGCTTCGGCTTATGCATCAGATCCTAAGGGTGCAGGAGTGTGGACAGTAAATTCCGATGGCGGTACACTGCAGATAAATGTTACGTTTACACCAACAAAAGAAGGTATGCACAATGCAACGATTAATATTACAGCTGGTAACGTTTATTCAGGTACATTATCTGGTAATGGAATCGCAGTACCATCATTTAGAATCAATCCACCAAGCTCATATAATTATGGAGCAGTCATTACGGGAACAACAGATACATTTGAATTTACAGTAACAAACGACGGATCAGGTGTTTTAAGTTTGACAACCGTTGAATTGCTTAACAATTCTGAAGGCAACTTTGCTATTGTGAGTGGTGGCAGCGGTTCCAACATTCAACCTGGTGCTACACATAAGATTAAAGTGAGTTTCACTCCTAAAACCAATGGCAGTAAATCAGCAACAATGAGGATTGTACATAATGCTCCAGGTTCACCTGCATCCATCAGTCTATTAGGCGAAGGGTCAAATGTTGCTCTTACTCCTGGAAACTGGGATTTTGGCAACGTTGAAATCGGTACAACTTCGAGTCCTCATACTTTCACAGTTACAAATTCGACTGCAAGCAGCATAACAATCACAAACATTGGTTTCACAGGTCCAGATGCTGCACGTTTCAATTCTGTACCTTCAGGGACGATTAACCAGGTGGTTGCAGGTAATAATGGTACATATCATTTCACGGTAACTTGCAGACCTTCAACAACTGATGTTATCAATGCAACTTTGACTGTAATTCATAGTCTTGGTTCACTTTTCGCAAATGTCCAAGGTGAGGGAATTGAAAATCCAGTCCTACAAGTAACGCCAACATCCAAAAACTTCGGAACAATTAGACTTGGTTCTGATGCTTACCAGAACTTCGATGTAACCAATTCAGGTACTGGAACATTGACTTTAACTTCAATTTCACTCATCAATAATTCTGGTGGTGATTTCGTCATTGTGTCAGGTGGTGGTTCAAGTATCAACATTACAACAGGTACTCACACAATACGCATTAAATTCGAGCCGCTTGCCTTTGGTAATCAAGGTGCTACTTTGAGAATCGTTCACAATGGCACCGGTAATCCGACATCACCATTTG
Organism: uncultured Planctomycetia bacterium; assembly: GCA_964480395.1. Lineage (GTDB taxonomy): Bacteria > Planctomycetota > UBA8742 > SKZP01 > CAYZQB01 > CAYZQB01. The sequence continues at coordinate 9,641 of CAYZQB010000024.1, read as the reverse complement.
ATATTCCACTTTCCGGTGTCGCGAATGGTCCTGATTTTAAGCTTATTCCAAGCGTAACAGCGTATGCATTTGGTGACGGTTTCATAGGAAAAGAAAAAGAAAAACTCTTCTACATCCAAAACGGTGGAGACCAAACACTTACAATTAGTGCAATTTCGCTGAGCAATACTACAGATTATTCAATTAGAGGAATCACTGCACCCGTTAATATTGTAGCAGGCAACAGCATTGCGATTTTCAGGCTGATTTTCAAACCTACTTCAACTGGAAACAAAGCTACTACACTAACAATCAGGCATAACTCAGTAAATTCACCACATACTGTTTCTGTAACCGGAGTTGGCTTGGCAGCACCTGGCGAATTAACTGAAAACTTTGATTCAGGCAATCCAAGCACTTGGGGTTATTCAGGTGACTGGGAATGGGGAACTCCGAGTATTACTGGTCCGAATAGTGCTCACAGCGGTAACTACTGTTTCGGAACAAATATTAATGGAAATTACGCACGAAATCAGTATTGTTTCCTTGTTACCCCGATAATTGATCTTTCACAAGCAGCTTCACCCACACTTACATTCTACATGTACACATATTGCTACACATACGATGGCGGTTGGGTTGAGCTTAGTACAGATGGTGGAAATACTTGGAGTCGCAGTTTAAGCCCATCACCTGGGTATAACGCCACGGTAAATGGTGGTGGTGGTTACAATGGTGGTAGAGGTGGCTGGGAACAAGTAACAATTAATCTGTCAACAGCTGCAGGGAAAAGTCAAGTTCAGCTTGCTTGGTACTTTTATTCAAACAACAACAATCAATCTTCAGGATGGTACATCGATACTGTAAAAGTTACTGATTCCGCGATTCCTTATGCAAATAGTCCTGTACCTTATGACAATGATATAAACGTTATCCCATCGACTAACACTTTTAAGCTGCAATGGGAATGCGATGGCGCAAACACATATGATGTTTATTTAAGCCAAACATATCCTCCGACGAGTAAGATAGCAAATGCGATTTCAAATAAATATTATAATGCAACTGTCACTGCCAGTAAAAAATACTACTGGAAAGTCGTTGCTAATCATCCAAACAGCGTAATAAGAACAGGTCAGGTGTGGTACTTTGAGACAATTGCCGCAGTACAGGATGTATTGATTAACGAATGTGATACGCGAAGTAGTATCGATTGGGTTGAGATATATAACACTGAAAATGTACCAGTTTACATAGGAGGTTGGCAGCTTACAATTTATGCAGATAATAGCAGCTATCCAGACGGTACATTCACATTCCCAATTGGAACTGTACTTCAACCATATGGACTTGTTGTTGTAAATGACAATCAGGCTGCAACAAACATTGTTTACCGAGCTGATTTCAACATTGAATGGGCAAATGCTACATCACCGGGTGAAGTTATTCTTCAATATCCGCAATCTTACGGCTCTAATGGCGTCGATTATATGAAGTTCAATACACTTTATAATCACAAACCATCTGACTTAAGCTGGTCAGGCACATTAACCTCAAACAATACCGGATTGAGCAGTTGGTATCGAAATTCCTCTACAGATACTGACAGCTCTGCTGATTGGCGAGTTAGAGGGGATTCACCTGACAAGGGTGTTAAAAATCCTGGACAATAATCAGCTTTAATCGATGTGAATTAAAATAAGGTTTAACTGACTACTTACAGCCGGTTAAACCTTTTTCTATTACATTTTCGATCTGTTTTTTAGATTCTCATGATAAGGGTGTAAAAGTATTCAATTTTGTTCAATAATTATCAATTAGATTATTTTATAAACTTATTTCTGGTACTATTTCTTAAGATGATAGAAAATTCAAAACGAGGTCAAATATGAAAAGATTTGCATTGTTAGCAATTGCATTTTCTTTATATATGTACTGTGGGTGTACAATCATTATTAACCCGTCATCAGGCGGATTACAAATCAGTCCTAAATCATATAATTTCGGTGATGTTTACGTTGGTAAAACCGGTCAAATCGATTTTAGAATAATGAATAATTTTGCCGATAAAGCCCAGCTTTCATTTATTGAATTACGCGGCGATAATGTCGATGATTTCGAGATTGTTGCAGGTGATATAACTCCTGCCAATATCGCAGGCAATGCGGAATATATCATCACAGTCAGATTTTCACCCAAACGTAAAGGTCAAAGAAGTACTCAAATACATATTGAGTATAACACAATGGGTGGCGAAATAAATTGCCAGCTTCAAGGGAGAGGTGTAACGGCATCGGGCTTCGAAATTGATCCTGCTTCGTATGATTTCGGCAATGTAGCAATCAGAGCAAGAGTTGAAGCTGTATTTTCGATAACAAATGTGGGTAATATCGATCTTGTCATATCTACAATTGAAATTTACAGTGATTTGAAAGACAATTTCTCAATAACCGAAGGTGCTACAGCCGGTTTTGATATCGTTGTCGAACCAAACCAAACGCACGAGTTTAAGATTGAATTCTATTCAATTGAAGAAGGAAGCAGAACCGCTAAATTCAGAATAATACATAATGCAGACAACTCGCCATATGAAGGAAATTTAACCGCTTACGGCTCAACCGAAGTTAGCCTGTCACCAATGTCGCACGATTTCGATGAAGTCGAACTGAATCATAGTTCAAAAGCTTTCACTTTCACCGTTTCTAACCCATTTTCATCCGCAATAACTGTTACTGGAATCAATATTATTGGTGTTTCCGCTGCATTTAAAGCAAGTCCATCGGGTTCAGGCAGCTGGCAGGTTGCAGCAAACGGCGGGATATTAACAATTGAAGTAACCTTTAAGCCCACAAATGAAGGTTTGCATAATGCACAATTGCAAATAATTCAAACAAAAGGCACATTATCTGCTAATCTTTCCGGTACCGGTATTGCAATTCCCAAATTTTCAATTGAACCAAAAGACCATAATTTCGGTACAATTGAAGTAAATGTCGTGAAAACCATTAAATTCAAAATTATCAACCCTGGCACTGGCATCCTACGTCTCAATACTGTTCAAATACAAAACGATTATGAAGCTAATTTTACGATTCTTACAGGAAATTCTGGAACTTCCATTAATCCTTTGGCAACTGCATACGTAGAAATAAGATTTCATCCTCAAAGCTTGGGAATGAAAAACGCAATACTGAGAATCGATCACAACGCCGACGGCACGCCGTTTCAGGGTAATTTAAGCGGCTTGGCAGCAACAGTTTCGCTAACTCCTTCTCTTCACAATTTCGGCAATGTTGGGATAAATACCGTACCAGCGGAATTTCATGTTTTTCAAGTCGTTAATGCGACTTCCGCTTCAATCATGATAAATTTTATTGATATTGACGGTCCAGACGAATCAAGTTTTGCGGTTTCACCTTCGGGTTCTGGAAATTGGCCCGTTGCGCCGGGTGGTGGATCTTTTAACTTGACTGTTACTTGCTGTCCGAAAAAAAGTGGTTCGCTTATCGGTTTGCTGAAAGTTACATATCAAGGAGGACAACTTGCATCTGATCTGCAAGCAAACGGAATTGCCATGCCGGTTTTCGATATCAGCCCGGAAATGTATAATTTCGGTACTGTTACAATGACATCAAGCAGAACAAATGATTTCACAATTAGAAATACGGGTAACTCAGAATTGACCATCAACGATATTTCTATTATAAATGATACAAAAAACAGCTTTTCGATAACTTTTGGCGGATTGACAGGTGGAAGTACTTCAGTTCCTGTTAGTTCCTCAAGAGTAATACGCGTTATGTTCGAGCCAAAAGCATTTGGTGCTTGCAGTGCAACTCTTCACATTGAACACAACGCAAATGGCTCACCATTTAACGGTCAATTGACAGGTTCTGGAACCGGTGCATTTTTAACGTTAATACCGGATATTACGTCATATAATTTCGGAGAACAATTCATCGGTCATTCATCTGAAATTGCATTCTATCTGCAGAATTCAGGCAATGCAAATCTCACAATAACTAATGTATCTTTATCAAATTATTCTCATTACCTAATCGAATATGATTCTTTGCCGATACTTCTTACTCCGGGAAAAATTTCAATTGTCAAAGTTAAATTTAGTCCATATGATACTGGATATCAAAACTGCAATCTAAATATTACTCATACTTCAGTTCTGTCACCTCGATCAATCGCCATGACAGGCAGAGGGAAATTGTACTCATATTATCTAAATGAGACATTTGAAGGTTCCGCTGCACCGACTAATTGGTGGGCATCAACTTATGGTGACTGGGAATGGGGAAGACCGCAAAATGTTGGTCCCAGCCATGCATTCAGCGGGAGCAGGTGTTTCGGCACGAGAATATCTGATAATTACAGTGCGAATCAAAACTGTGTTCTCGTTACACCCAAAATCAACCTAAACAATGCGACTTATCCAATTCTCAGATTTTACATGTGGTTGAATTCGCAGTCAAATTACGATGGTGGATGGGTCGAAATAAGCACTGATGATGGCGGAACTTGGACTCAATTGCAATCACCCGCACCAGCATACAATTCATCCATTTACACGACCACATCACAAGTAAATGCCTGGTCGGGAGACTGGAGTTCTTCAGATTGGACACCCGTAACTATTGACTTAACAAGTTATGCAGGTGAATCTCAGGTTAGACTACTATGGCATTTCTATTCTAACAACAGAACGAATGCACCCGGTTTATACGTTGACAATGCAAGTATATTTGAAGATATTGGACCGGATTGCCCGAAAAATCCTGTCCCTGTTGTTAATGATATCAGTGTTCCAGTAATTGGTGGGTCATTCAAGCTAAAATGGGAATGTGACGAGGGTTTAACGTTTGATGTTTATTTAAGCGAAACTTATCCGCCAGAATCCAAAATCGGAAACGGTATTGGTTCAAAAAATATCAATGTATCGGTTGTTGCAGACAAAACATATTATTGGAAAGTAATCGCCCACAACTCACATCGATCAACAATTAGCCCGATTTGGTACTTCAAAACTGTTTCTGGAACGCCAAAACTCTTGATTAACGAAGTTGACACGACGAATCCGAACGACTATATCGAGTTTTACAACACTGAGAGTTACATGGTGTTTATCGGTAAGTGGCAAATGACTGCATATGCTAATAGTGATCTTCAGGGAACATACGAATTCCCTGAATATACAATCATTTATCCGGGTGAGATTTTCGTGCTGTATGATTATTACGGTCCCAGCCAGGCCAGATTCAAAACTACCTTCAATATAGTCTGGACAAGTATTTATTCGCCGGGTGAAATCATATGGCAATATCCGCAAGATTACGGATCAATCGGTGTGGATTATATGAGATTTAACGTTGTTGTGCCGAATAACATGCCAAGTGACATGAGCTGGTCAGGTCTGCTTGTTGCATCATATTCAACCGATTTGAACTGGTACAGGCGCAGAACCACGGATTACAATAATGCAGACGATTGGCGCTCACGAAGACAAACTGCTGACCAAGGTGCAAAAAATCCTGGACAATAAACATGTAATGCGACTTCAATACAGAGAAAAATGTAATAAATCAGCATTATTGGCAAAAAAACTCCATTTTGAACTAATATCTGGCTTAAATTTGTTTGATATTTTAGTAAAGTTGATAGAATTCAACATTTTTCAGGTGATAGTTTTCCATGGTGGAAAACTGCCTTTTTAATTACTCTAACCCGTTTTTTTGCAGGGAGTTATAATGCCCAAAGTTGTTAAGCCCATTATCAAGAAGTACGATATACCCAAAGATGAGCTGGAAAGAAGAGTTGACGAGATATTCAATAAAGGTGAACTTTTCAAGAACGCCGAAGAGAAAATCAAAAGCTACAAAATCGACGAAATCCTCAAAGGTAGAATTATTACAATAACCAAGGATGAAATTGCCGTTGACATCGGCTATAAATCTGAAGGTGTCATTTTTGCAGAAGAATTCGAAGATGGTGAAATCGATCCATACAAGGTCGGACAAGAGATTGAAGTTATCATTGAAGATTTCAACGATGAAACCGGTGTCGTAATCTTATCTCGCAAACGTGCTGAAAGACTTCGCAACTGGGAAACCATCATCAACAAATACAAAGAAGGTGATGAGGTTACTGGTTATGTTCTTAAGAAAATTAAAGGTGGTCTGCTTGTTGACATCGGCATACCGGTATTCTTGCCTGCTTCACAAGTCAGCATACGCAGAACCAAGGATATCAGCGAATATATCGCTCAGGAACTCACCTGCGAGATTATTAAAATTGATGAAGAACGTATGAATATCGTTGTTTCACGCAGACGACTTATCGAAAAAATGCGCGAAAAGATGAAGAAAGCACTGCTTTCCGAAATTACTCAAGGCGAGATACGAGATGGTATCGTGAAAAACATTGCCGACTTCGGCGCGTTTGTTGACCTCGGAGGAATCGACGGTTTGCTGCATATCACTGACATGAGCTGGGGTAGAATAACTCACCCGTCCGAAATGCTGCAGGTTGACCAGAAAATCGAGGTTTTTATACTGTCAATCGATCGTGATCGAGAAAGAATTGCACTTTCGCTCAAACACAAAACTGCTTCACCATGGGAAAACATCGAAGAACGTTTCCCCGAAAACTCAAAAGTCAAAGGTACAGTCGTTAATGTGATGAACTACGGAGCGTTTGTAAAACTTGATGAGGGAATCGAAGGTCTTGTTCATGTCAGCGAAATGAGCTGGTCCAAACGCATCTCTAATCCTGCAGAAGTCGTTAATGTCGGCGACGAGGTCGAAGTTATCGTTTTGAGCGTCAATGCTGATAAACAGGAAATTTCTCTCGGTATGAAGCAGGCATCGATAAATCCGTGGGATATCGTGGAAGAAAAATACCCCAAAGGCGCAAAAGTCAGAGGTAAAATCAAGCATCTTACGAACTACGGCGCATTTGTCGAAATAGAAGAAGGTTTGGAGGGCTTGTTGCATGTTTCAGACATGAGCTGGACTCGCAAAATCTCGCATCCAAAAGAAGTCGTTACTGAAGGAGAACCGATTGAAGCGGTTGTTCTTTCTATTGACAAAGATAAAAAACGAATTGCTCTCGGTCTAAAGCAGATGATTGGGGATCCATGGGATGAGTACATTCCAGGAAAATATCTCATTGGGTCACATTTCCGCGGGACAATTTCGAAAATTGCGAATTTTGGTGTTTTCATCGAACTTGAAACGAGTCTCGAAGGTCTTCTGCACATCAGTGAACTTGGATTGACCGAGAATTCTTCTTCAGAAGACATTGAAAAGGTTATTAAACCCGGATACAAGCTTGATGTAAAAGTCATTAGAGTCGATGAAACCGAACGCAAAATCGGTCTTACACTGTCTGTTCCAATTGAAGAGCAAAAATTCGAAGGTAATGTCAGTGTTGTTCCAACTGTTGAAATGACTGCAACCAGTCCGGTAGTTGCTGAAAAGAAATCCGAAGGAAATCTTAACAATTCGGGTCTCGGTAGTGTGCTCGCACAGGCAATTGAAGACAGTAAAGCTGCACGCGAAAAGATAATCGAAGAAAAGCTGGACAAAAAACCAGTCGACAAGAAAGTTGATGACAAGAAGGTTGATGACCAGAAGGTTGATGACCAGATGGTTGACGACAAGAAGATTGATGACATGAAGATTGATGACATGAAGATTGATGACAAGAAGATTGATGACATGAAGATTGATGACAAGAAGGTCGATGACAAGAAGGTTGATGACAAGAAGGTTGATGACAAGAAGATTGATG
>CAYZQB010000024.1:1606-1762 GCA_964480395.1 uncultured Planctomycetia bacterium | reverse complement strand
ACAAGAAGGTCGATGACAAGAAGGTCGATGACAAGAAGGTCGATGACAAGAAGGTCGATGACAAGAAGGTTGATGACAAGAAAGTTGATGACAAGAAGGTTGATGACAAGAAGGTCGATGACAAGAAAACAAAAGAAGAAAACAAAAAAGAATAGA
>CAYZQB010000024.1:0-1506 GCA_964480395.1 uncultured Planctomycetia bacterium | reverse complement strand
GATGACAAGAAGGTCGATGACAAGAAAACAAAAGAAGAAAACAAAAAAGAATAGAACTTTAACGTTGGTATTTTCGAGATTCATGTGCATAAAAACAATTGTATTTCTCATAAATTAAGAAATAATAATTTCGAATTGAGTGTCTGTTAAGCTCACGTATTGCACGCTTGGAGAATGCTAAAACAAATTGGAGAATCATATGTATCGAGTTGAAAAAGAGATTGGCAGTCAGAAGTTGATAATTGAAACCGGGTATTTAGCGAAACAAGCTGCGGGTTCAGTGATTGTGCGTTATGAGAATAACGAGATTTTAGTTGCTGTTGCAACAGAACCGGGACGTGAAGGCGGAGATATGCTACCCTTGACCGTGGATTACCGAGAAAGATATGCTGCTTCCGGCAAATATCCAGGTGGTTTTATCAAACGCGAAGGACGTCCTTCAGAAAAAGAAATCCTGACAATGCGCCTTACCGATCGTCCTTTACGCCCGCTTTTCCCAAATAGTCTGCGAGACGAAATTCTCATTCAAGGAATGGTTTTTTCCGCAGATGAAAAATATGACACTGACGTTCTTAATATCATCGGTGCATCAACAGCATTGATGATTTCATCACTTCCATTTCAAGGACCAGTCGGCGCAGTACGCATAGGGTTCGTAGACAGTAAATTCATTGTAAATCCGACATATGAAGAACGCGAAGTTTCCGCGCTTGATCTCGTTGTTGCAGGCACTACTGATGCAATTATGATGGTTGAATCAAGTGCCATCGAACTTACAGAAGATCAAATGCTGGACGCACTTGACGTGGCGCATGAAGAAATTAAGAAAATTGTGGAAATGCAGCTAGAATTGCTGAAATCAGCTGGAATTAAGCAAGAAAAACTTGCTGAACCCAAAATGGATCCAGAAATGCTGAAATTGAGAAAAGAAGTCCAAAATTATGCAAAAAAAGTCAAAAAAGCACTCTGCATAAATGACAAATTAAAACGTAAAAAAGACCTGAAGGAAATAAAAAACGAGATTCTCGAAAAATTACTCGGTGATTCTGATGCTGTTAAAACCTACAAAGAACATTTAGAATTCGAGATAAAAACGAGTTTTATCAAGAATGAATTCGAAGAGCTGGTTCACTTTGTCATCCGCGATGTAATTATAAAAGACCGAAAACGTATTGACGGTCGTGGTTTCGCGGATATTCGCCCCATTGACATTAAAGTGCGACCATTTGCATACCCGCATGGAAGCTCGGTTTTCACGCGAGGCGAAACTCAGGCAGCAGTCATAGTAGCACTCGGAACAGGGAGAGATGAGCAGATTGTCGAGAATATGCAGCAAGAATATCATGAAAACTTCACGGTTCATTACAATTTCCCGTCATTCAGCGTTGGTGAAGTCAGATTTCCACGCGGTCCGGGAAGACGTGAAATCGGACATGGCAAGCTAGCAGAGCGTGCTCTAAAAGCAATGATGCCCAATCACGACGATTTTCCGTACACAGTCCGTGT
>CAYZQB010000023.1:23401-25508 GCA_964480395.1 uncultured Planctomycetia bacterium | reverse complement strand
TTCTCGAGCTTTTCGCTTTCACTATTATCCAAAGCATCCTCCAAGAAAATGATGCATATTTCCTTGTAAACATAATACCCTATTCTCATATAATTGTTCATTAAAATTGATTGTAATATTCGAATAAAAATATATTGATGTTATCCATCGTGAAATATTGGAGAAAACATGAGTGATTGTATCGTTGTTATGACGACAACCAAAACCAAAGAAGAAGCAGTAAAGATTGCATACGAAATTCTAAATAATAAACTCGGTACATGCGTTCAGATAATTGGACCTATTGATAGTATTTATCGCTGGCATGGCAAAATCGAGCGAGCTCAGGAATATCAGCTTCAGATAAAATCCATACAATCTGCCTTCAAAGCACTCGATTCGCATATCCGAGAAATGCACCCATACGAAGTCCCAGAAATTATTGTGCTTCCGATTGTTGATGGCAGCATGACATATCTGAACTGGGTACGGGATGAGTTAAAGTAAAAAATGTTTCAATCATCGGAAAAATAATGGATAATCGCATAGAACCTATTCTTGAGGAATGCAATGGATGAAAACATCAAAAATGACTCTAATGATGACGAAGTTGACATGTCCACGTTTCTGATACATGGGAAATTCGTTTCGCCCCGCTGGGATTACAAGCATCATCTGGTACCACCAATATCAAGCTCTGTAACATATCGCCTTGATTCGGCTGAGCGTGGTGGTGAAGGTTTCGTGAAATTTGGTGTGAATCGTACACAGGACGAAAATCCGGTTTATATTTATGACCGGCTTGACGAGCCGACACGAGGGATGCTCGAAGAAGGGCTTGCGCAGGCGGAAAACGCAGACATGGCGGTAACTTTTTCGACGGGGATGGCAGCAATCGCAGCGGCATTCGGGGTTACGATGAAGGTAGGTGACCATTTAGTTGCATTTAGGACGATTTACGGCTGTACTTTCTCGCTTATCACAAACTGGCTACCACGGCTTGGTATCGAGCATACGTTTGTTGATTTCGGCAATCTCGAGGAGGTTAAGCAAGCAATTAAAGAAAACACAAAGGTTTTGTACTTTGAAACACCTGCGAATCCAACGCTTGAGTTTGTTGACCTTGAAGCAATAATTAATATCCGGGATGAAATAAACAAATCGCGCGATGAAGATAATCATATCAAAATCATCTTGGATAATACTTTCGCAACGCCATTTACACAGCGTCCGCTTGATTGGGGTATCGACATCGTCGTTCATTCGCTGACTAAGAATATTTCCGGCTTCGGCACAGATATGGGCGGTGCGGTTATCGGACCGTGCAAATATGAGTCGGATTTGCTGCTTTATCGCAAGGATTTCGGCGGAGCGCTGGCACCCAAGGCAGCATGGGGGATTCTTGTTTATGGCTTGTCAACTTTGCCTATGCGAATGGAAAAGCAACAGAAAACAGCGTTGAAGGTAGCAAAATTTCTCGAATCTCACCCGAAAATTGCGAAAGTTCATTATCCCGGACTGGAATCATTTCCTTGGAAAGAATTGGCGAAAAAACAGCTTAAAACCCCAAGTGGCGAGTTTGCGCCTGGGTCAATGATTTATTTCGAGACCAAGGAGACCGACATCGAGAACTTCCCGGTTGCTCGCAAAATGATTGATTGGATTGCAAAGAAATCTTACTGCATAACGCTTGCGGTGAGTTTAGGGAATATTCGAACGCTGATTGAGTCACCCGGTTTGATGACACATGCAGCAATTCCGCCTGAGGAGCGTGCAAAAGGCAGCATCCTTGGCAACGGCATCAGAATCTCAATCGGTATCGAGCAGGACGCAGACATCATCAAAGACCTGAAAACCGCCCTTGAAAACGCATAGAAACCATCATAATAATAAAGAACATTTTTGCCACAGAGACACAGAGAACTCTGAGAAAATAGTGAACCTGGCATCTTGGCTGTTATTTTCTTTCTCTGCAAAAACATTTTTCTTGTTCCCAAAGTCTTTTTTGGGAATGAAATTATCCGCGAAACTCCGTTTAGCACTCAAACAGAATTTGTAAAAAAGGAAAATGGTGGTTGAGGTTCTCGAAACCACTATGTTATGTGTTGCCTTTGAAATCATTGCCTTT
>CAYZQB010000023.1:0-23301 GCA_964480395.1 uncultured Planctomycetia bacterium | reverse complement strand
TGACAAAGGATATTTTCTCTGCAAAAACATTCAATTCCGTTAAATATGCAAAAGGTACAGAAAGTTAAAAATATTATTTGTCGCGCATGGAGATTGCTTTACGCATCAGACCAATCAGTTCCATTGTTTTTTCTTCGGAATTTATTGCTCCGGTTTCGCAACATTCGACTGCAGTAATAATTTTCCAGCCTTTTGCGTAGGGGGAATTGCGTAAAATATCCGCAAATCCCATGACCCCAGCAGCGAATTTCAACGAAGGTTCAGCATTATCGAATCTGCTGATTTTGTTTTCGATTTTGAAATTGACTTCATTCGCTTTTTCATCTGTGATGAATTCCTTGTAACGAATTCTGAATATAGCTGCAAAACCATCCAAATCTTTTGGAACTTGGAGCATGTTGTCCAGTGGATTTTCCATGACCAATTCGTAAATAGCGGTAACCGAATGACCCGCGCCAACCTCGCCTGCATCTACAATGTCGTCTCGGAATTGTTCCGTAGTAAGGGCACGTGTCTCATAGCCGACAAGTCTGTATTGGTTGATGAAGTTTGGATTGAATTCAAGCTGAATTTTAACGTCCGCAGCTACGACATCCAGCGTCGATACAAGGTCGGTTCCGAAGACTTTTTTCACTTCATCGATTGAATCGATATAGAAATAGTTTCCGTTGCTTGCATTTGCTATCTTTTCTAGCTTATCATCTTTGTAATTTCCAAATCCGTAGCCAACAGCAGAAATTGTTATGCCTTTTCGCGCGTATCGATTGACCGCTTCTGCCAATGATTTCCCCTCAATTTCACCAACATTGAAATCACCATCGGTACAAAGAACAATTCTATTTATGTGACGTGGATTATATGAAGAATCAGCCATCTCATAGGCATTCTTAAGACCGTCTTCGCCGTAGGTAGAGCCACCTGCTCTTAATGAATCCAAAACAAGCAGGATTTTCTCTTTTTCCGCGATTGGGGTTGGTTCCAAGACTTTTTCAGATCTTGAAGCATAAGTACAGATTGCGATTGTGTCGTCGTTCCGCAGATTTTCGATTAGCATCTTCAATGTCTCTTTTACTAGCGGAAGTTTTCTGTCCGAATCCATCGAACCTGACACGTCAATGAGAAAAGTTAAATGAGCCGTCTTTCTTTCAGCATTACTGATGTCCTTCGCACGCAACGCAACACGGAGTAGCTTTGTTTCACCGTTGTTGAACGGATTGTCCGCAATTTGAGAATGAACGGTAAACAAACCTGTTGAGGGAGAAGGATAATTATAATCAAAATAATTTATGTATTCTTCAATGCGAACCGAAGACGGTGGTGGAAGCTGTTTCTCCTTGATTTTGCCTCGCATAACGGTATATGACGCAGTGTCAACATCAATTGCAAACGTCGAGAAAACAAAATCTGTTGTTACTACAAATTTATTAATCGAATAGTCAGAGAATTTTTCGGTATTTTCAGAATTGCTGTCGGATGGATATTGCTTTTTATAATGTTCAGAAGAATTTTCTGATTTTGCTTTTCGATACCGAAAACCGCCACTACTACCTCCTGGACCACCACCGCCACCGATATTGCCACCAAGACCCATAGAAGCATTGAAACCCTTTTCCGGATATGGACCCTCAACATTAGAAGGATTTAGTGCACGTCTATAAACCCTTGTTACAGTTTCATTGAATTCTACAACATCATTCTCTTCTTCAATAATTGCTGGTTGAATGATAGGTGCTTGAACAAATTCAGATGAATCCTCTAAAACTAAGGCTTTCTTCTCAGGTTCCTTGTCTTTGCATGAAGTGACAAAAAACAGTGTGAACAATAATGCTGCAAGTATAACGAAATGTTTATTCATGATAACCTCTCAATAAAATACTGCATTAAACTTACTGTAATGACGAATATTTGTTGTAGAGGTTCGATTTATTTAATTAATAAACGAATTTTCTGTAGAAAAATAGGGATGTAACATTTGCTACATCCCCTGATTTATTGTTGAAATGAATTATTTGTCGCGCATTGAGATTGCTTTGCGCATGAGCTCGATGAATTCGTCCGCCTGGATATTGGATTTTGTCTTGCCATTGTTGCAGCAATCGATTGCGGTATTGATGCGCCATTCCTTTGCAAAAGGCGAAAGGCGTAGGATGTCTGCAAAGCCCGTTACGCCGACTGCGAACTTGAACGATGACTCAGCTTCCTCGAATTTCAGAACATTATTTGCTATCGGGAAATTAACTTCCTTCGCTTTTTCGTCGGTAACGTTTTCTTTGTAGCGGATTCTAAAGATAGCTGCAAAACCTTTCAAGTCTTTCGGGATTTTAGTGTCAATATTTGCATTCCCCATCATCAGCTCGTAAATTGCGGTTACCGAATGTCCTGCGCCAACCTCACCTGCATCGACAATGTCATCACGGAATTGTTCAGCAGTTAATGCACGATTTTCATAGCCGATGAGCCGGAATTCCTGCACCAGAGTTGGGTTGAATTCAATCTGAATTTTTACGTCAGCAGCAACGACATCAAGAGTTGAAACGAGATTTTTCTCAAAAACCCGATTAATTTCCTCAACAGAATCGATGTAGAAATAGTTGCCGTTACCTGCGTTTGCAATTGCTTCAATCGTATTGTCCTTGTAATTTCCCATGCCGTAACCCACCGCGCTAAACGTAATCCCTTTGCGAGCGTAATGATTCACACTAGCAGCCAGCGACTTCCCATCGGTACTGCCGACGTTGAAATCGCCATCAGTGCACATGATAATCCGGTTGATATGACCTTTCACAAAACCTTTTTCAGCGAGTTCGTAGGCGTTTCTGAGTCCTGCTTCACCAGAGGTCGAACCACCTGCTCCCAAAGCATCGATTGCCTTGTAGATATCTTCCTTTTTATCAATCGGCGTAGGTTTCAGGAGTTTCAGTGCTTGTGAAGCATAGGTGCAGATAGCGATTGTGTCGTCATCGCGAAGGTTTTTCACAATTGTTTTCAGCGTCTGTTTGACATATGGAAGTTTGTTTGATGAATCCATTGAGCCGGAAACATCGACCATAAATGTCAAGTGTGCGGTTCGGCGTTCTTTATTGCTGATGTCCTTTGCTCTCAGAGCAACCCGTAGAAGCTTGGTATCGCCTTTGTTGAACGGATTCTCAGCAATCTGTGAATAAACCGTGAAAAGCCCGGTCGATGGTGCAGGATATTTGTAATCGAAGTAGTTGATATATTCTTCGACGCGAACCGAAGACGGCGGTGGAAGCTGACCTGCTTTGATTTTCCCACGCATAATCGTATAAGATGCAGTATCAACATCGATTGCAAACGTCGAAAGTGCCGATTCAGTCGTCTTCATAAACTTATTAATCACATATTCAGTATATTTTTCTGTCCCAACTCCATCAGTAGGTAGGTTTCTTCTCTCTTCAATCGAATCATCGCCATCCAAATCACTATTTTCGCCTTTATAGTAATCATAATTTGAATCTTGCAGCTCTTTTGACTTCATTCGCAGCATATTTTTCGCTGGAACGACATTCTTATCATGAGCTATTGTTGGTTCTTCTTTTTCTATATCCATACTTTCACTCGGTGCATATTCATACCGACCTTCAGATTTTTTTTCATCACTATAAACAATCTTGCTGTTTTTCATTGCAGAATCACTTTGTTTTTCGTTTGTTTCCTTTTCTTTACATCCAGCACCGAGAAAAAGTGTGAACACGATAATAAAAACAAGGATTTTTACGGTTTTCATGATATTCCTTTCAAAAGAGTAGTTTTTGTTTTGTTGAACGCATATAATCTATTGACGTTAAAAATAAAAAAAAGTTTCGATTATATTTGAGGAAAAAATGCAAGATTTAGAACCAAAGCTGCAAATAAAGGATTTTTCGGTAGATTATCTCAGGCTCAAAAAAGAAATCGGCAAGGTTATTGTCGGTCAGCATAGTGTCGTCGAGGAAGTATTAATCGCTCTTTTTGCAAAGGGTAATTGTCTTTTTGAGGGTGTGCCAGGATTGGGTAAGACATTGCTGGTTAGTACTTTATCGAAAGTGCTTGACCTGCATTTCAACAGAATTCAGTTCACTCCCGACCTGATGCCCGCTGACATCACTGGTACCAACATTTTGCGCGAGGATGAGTCTGGGAGAAAGTTTTTTGAATTTCAGCCCGGACCATTGTTCTGCAACATCGTTCTCGCAGATGAGATAAACCGCGCAACGCCTAAGACACAGTCGGCAATGCTTGAAGCAATGCAGGAAAGGCACGTAACAACAGGTGGAGAGATTCGCAATCTGCCGAATCCGTTTGTCGTTCTGGCAACACAAAATCCGCTTGAAATGGAAGGAACTTACCCATTACCAGAAGCTCAACTTGACCGTTTCATGCTTAAAATTCTCGTGGATTTCTCAAGCAGAGCGGAGCTAAATGAAATATTGCTGCGTACAACCAAGCCGACGGAAGCTGAGGTTAAGAAGGTTTTGACGAGTGAAAAGATTGTAAAATATCAGCAGCTTGTGCGCGAGATTGTGATAGCTCCGCATATTTTAGATTATGCGACAAGAATTGTACTGGCGACACACCCGGATAATCAGATGGCTCCTGAAATCGTGAAAAAATACGTCCGCTACGGCGCGTCGCCGCGTGGTGCACAGTCGCTGGTGCTTTCCGGCAAGGTTAGAGCATTGATTGATAATCGTTATAATGTAGCGTTTGTGGATATTGAAGAGTCTGCGTTTTCGTGCTTGCGTCATCGTCTGATTCTGAATTTTGAGGGTGAAGCAGAGGGAATTGCGCCTGAGAAGATTATCGAGGAAATTATCAGGAATGTGCCACGCGAAGCGGATTTACCTTCGTAAAACCGATAAGAGATTATCAAAAATAGGATCAAAATGAACAAAGATAATAAACAACAGGGAAACGAAGAGGTCTGGTATGCTAACGGATTAAAATTTCAATGTATTTTCCCGAAATGTAACAGATGCTGCTGCAACGAGCCAGGTTATGTCTGGCTTGCGGATGGTGAAGCTGAAAACATTGCAAAGTTTTTGAAATTAACAAAGAAAGAATTCCAAAAAAATTATACGATTAAACTGCACGGACGTGTGTCTTTAACAGAGAAAAAGAATTTTGACTGCATCTTTCTAGACCAGGAAACTGGCTGCAAGATTTATCAGGTTCGACCTAAGCAGTGTTCGTCATATCCGTTTTGGCCCGAAGTTTTGAGGTCTGTAGAGAGCTGGTATCTTGAAGGTCAGTTCTGTCCGGGTATCAATCATGGCAATGTGATTTCATATGAGGAAATTCAGCAAAAGCGCGAGCAGAAAATTCCGCCAATCTGGCATCATCAGTAATTTCCCAGCATTCTATGCAAAATTATCGGATTCAAGTCGCATCAAGCAAATGTTGATTTAATTGCAGGTTACCAACCTGTGCAAAATAAACAAATCTGTGAATAGTGCAAAGTATTCGAAATATAAAAGTGGGTTTACTTACTTCTGTTATTGCTTGGTTTGAAAACCATGTTTGTCTATGTAATCTTCGTAAGTTTCTTCATCTTCGTCACCGGTATATCCAAGTGCAGTTTTTGCATCCATCATTTCTTGAATAAGGCGTCCGCTTCGAACTGAGGAACGTCTGTCTTTGCGTTTAGTACGTTGATTGAATTTCTTCATCTGACGTTCCATTTTCTCGATGACAGAATCAGTTGCTGATGTAAGGTTGGATTCTTCAATTTCAGCAATAAACATTTGCCCTCGAACCGCAGAAATAATTAATTCTCCTTTTATTCGGTCACCTTGTTTATCAAAAACCAGTTCAGCGGAATGTATTCGATCAAAAAATTTCTCAAGCCTTGACACTTTCTCCTTTGCAATTTTTTCGAAATCAGGATTTAAACTCTCAATGTGTCTGAAAGTCAAGGTTACTTTCACTTGGACCTCCTTTTCAAATAAGGTCTGGTTTAATTGCATGCAAAAATGCTATGCAAAATAACAACGTTTTTGCATAGCTCATTATTCTGATTATACATGGAAAGATTTTTCCCAATTTGCATTGAACATGGTATGTGCGATATTTCAGAATTAGTCATATACGCTTATAATCCCTTTTCAAGTCTATCGGCATTTCTGTTATCCAAGTCCGGTATCGCGCGAATTTTTTCAGCAGTAGTATTAAAGTCATATTCAAGTCGGTGCCATCTTACAACTGCTTCATCATCGAGAGTTATATAACAAAGTTTGTTGTCATGGTCTCGAGGTTGTCCGACGGAACCAATATTAATGATATATTTTTCTCCTTCTTCGAGTTTGTATTCGTATCCGACCTCTTCAATTGAGTGATAAGTGCAATCTTCAGTGATTATACAGGGAACATGCGAATGTCCGACAAAACATGGACCGTCGATGATGTCGAAAATTTCCTTCATTTTTGGTGGAACTTCGCCGAAATAATCCTCTGTATCAACCTTTAGAATGTACTCCATGGTGGGATCGCGGGGTGAACCGTGAACAAAAAGAAGCCCATTGAGTAGTACTTCCTTTTTAACGATTTTAAGCGGCAGGTCTCTGACGAATTCCCACCTTCGTTTTTTGTGACCCGAGCTGAAAACCTGCGGTTTTATCTGTTTTCTCGTCCAGTCGATTGCTCTTTTTGCTGCTGGATGAAAGCCGAATGCGCCATTGACAACGGCTTCTTCATGGTTGCCCAAAAGCACGAAATTGAAGTTCATTGCAATGTTAAGACATGCGACAGGATCAGGACCATAGCCGATCACGTCACCGAGGCAATATATATCCTCGTTTTTTATGCCTATTTTATCAATATCTTTTAAAGCAACAAGAAGCGCTTCAATGTTTGAATGTATATCACTTACAATTGCTTTCATCAGTTTTCGCTTTCTTACAATCGTTCATTTGCTCTAAGTTGCAATAATATTATAAATTCTTTATTGAAAATATGAAATAGTTAAAAAAATGTTTTTTATTTTGTCAGCCAAGATGGTTTTCGCTCAACCAGAACTTCGGTCTCATATCGCGGCTTCTTGAAGTAAAAGCATCTTCTCGATGTCGCTCAACGAGAACTTCGCCTAAAATCGCAATACCGGGAAAAAACATCAGTTCTCTTTTCCGATTATAAGCAATATAACATTAACCTGTTTAGCTCAAAAAGAAAATAACAAAACTCAAAACATTAAATAATGTATTATTTTCCGCTTGATGCTGCTTTTGAAAACGAAAGCGAGTATGTGAATCCCGCTGAAAACCACGCATTATTGAATCGGTAAATCGGTTCTTTGTCATTATTGTTCGAAAAGATGATGAAATTGTAATACTGATTTGCATTTGGTGTGATATCTTTCTTTTCGTTTGCATTAAGCTGCATATCTTCGCCGATTACAGTGTTGTTTACCGAATCAAGCATCCGGAAAAACAATGTTTTGTCAGTATCATTGTTGAGAGTGATTTTTGCGATGCCAGCTGCAAGCATGGTTTTGTCTTGCCCAATCGGTTCGATATCCATAATACCTGATGATTTAGCAGGTGTACAACCTGAGACAACCAGAAAGAAAGCAATAAAAGCCAAAATGAGAGTTTTTTTCATAATTACTCCACCCTATAAAGTTAAAAAATTCACGAAGTTATTAAGATGTGTCAAATACATTCCGAAAAAACTTCATAAATAAAATTTATATCAGTTTCCTTCATCGATTTCAATACTGATAACCAGGTTATTTGTGAAATATATGGTAGCAAGCGTTATATTTGTATGATTTGTGGTTGCATAGCTCATGCCGAATCCTTCAAGCCTATCATAGTTACTGATATCAGCACAGATTCTCATTGAAGAACTCGGTTTTGCAATGTAAATAAATTTTTTGTATTCTCGAATGTTTGAAGTCTCATCTGGTACCCAAATTTTGCGTTCTGGCATTCCCCATGATGCGATAACTTCCGCGGGATTCATACCTTTGATGATTCTGTGTTCCAAAATTGCCTGCTTAATTTCAGGTGCAATATCGGGATTTTGGGTAACGTAGGATTGAGCATAGGTAATGCAACTTGTAAGAATTAATGTAAATAACGCAGAAACAATAGCGAAAATTCTCAAATTATTCTCCATTTTTAAGGTTAATGCAGGAAAACCTGTCAAGCAGCAACAAATATGCCGAATAAATCATCAATTTTACAATGTACCAAGTTATGATACAATCTCCCTGATGTAAGATTAGATGCAAATAGAAACTTGGAGTTGAAATGAAATGCTCAAAGTGTAATAAGAACAGAGCTACAATTCACATAGATAAGTTTTTAAATGGTAAATATATTTTCATTGACGTATGTGAAGAATGTGCGAAAAAAGAAAGTATGATTCCTCAGCAGGCAGATATAACGCAGCTTTTGGAGGAAGCGATTGAAAAATTCTTTGTGAAGGAAGTACCTGAATCAGTAAAAAATCCAACCAAAGAGGGCAAGCATAAAACCACTACTTTTTTTAACAAAATAAAATCTCAGCAAAGTAAAACTTGCACTGAATGTGGAATTACACTTGATGAAATCGATTCGGAAAAGCATCTTGGTTGTCCTAACGATTATGAAGTGTTTCGGGATGAGATTGTTGCAAGATTGAAGAGAATCAATTCGATTGCTCGTTACGACGGACATTTACCGATAGTGAATAGAGTTGAAGGAAATATCAGACTTGAAATTAGAAAAAAGAAGACCGAAATGAAAAATGCAATATCTCTTGAAAACTATGAGTCAGCAGCAAAGATTCGCGATGAGATTATCAAGCTTGAAGAGAAACTGCATGAAAAAACGAGTTAGAGTAAAGAAAGTTTCTAATTTTTAACAGATAATTAAAAAAAAGTAGAAAAAAATCATTTTTTCTTATTTTATTATGATTTCCTATCTTGAAATAACAATTTGCTAATGTTAAATTCTAATTAAAAGAAATTTATTTAGAAAGGTTATGTTATGCAACAAAATGTTACTGAAGTTTTAGGTGAATTGTTAACGAAAATTAGGAGTGCGCAACGCAATCTAAGCGTTATGAGGGACGAGCTGCAACAGGATGAAGCAATTATGCAATTGCTGACTCTAAGTGACAAACTGCTTAAAATTGAAGCTAGCATTACTAGTGAATTACCGAAAACCAAGAAAACAATTGATAAATTGATTGTGTCAAAAAAGCGTCCCGGTCGCCCAAAAGCAAAGCTTACAGAGAAAATAATAACTCCCAGAAAGACTGCTAAAAAAACCATTAAAAAAGCAATTAAAAAACCAGCAATAAAAGTAAAACCAGCCCCGAAAAAAAGAGGTCGAAGACCTATGGTGGCATCGGAAAAAGTCACCAAAACCGCAAAAAAACCAATGCGTAGAGGAAGAGCGACATCTAAGAAGTACACGGAGAATTGGATAATTGGATACTCAATTTTGAATATTATTTCAATGTTGAAGGGTGAACAGACACCTAGATTTATTATTTACGCAATAGATAAAGTTTTGAAGCAAATTCTGTCAAAAGATGACAGAGGTGAAAGCAAGGCTGCAAAACAAAGAGGTTATGAAGGTGTTTGGGCTACGCATCTAAGCGATTCAATCCATAGAGAACGAAGAACGCTTGTAGAAGCTGGTTTTATCGATAAGAAAGCACCGACAGGGATTTGGCGAATTACTGCCAAAGGTAATATGGCTCTTAAGAACACACAGCTTTTGAAAAGTATTTATCATAGTTTTGAAAGTGACAGAATTTCTAAAATTAGTAAAATCCTCACTTCAGCTCATAACGAAATAGTGAAATATGCATCAGATTTTGAGAAAAAGTCAATTAAAACAAGAGGCACAAAGGTTAAGAGTACAAAAGGAAGGACTGCAAAAGCAAAAGTTACTAAAGCTAAGGTTGCCAGAAAAGCACCAGCAAAAAAAGCACCAGCAAAAAAAGCTCCGGTAAAAAAAGCTCCCGCAATTGGGAAAAAAAGAGGTAGGAGACCTGGTGGTATTAAGAAAAAATTGGATACTAAACTTGCATCAAAATCAGTTGTTAAACGCAAACCAGGACGTCAACCAAAGGCAGCAAAAGCAAAGGTTGTAAAAGCAAAAGGAGTAAAAGCTAAAACTACTACAAAAAAAACTTCTGATTCAAAAACCCCTGAAAAGAAAACACCAGTTGAAAAAGCACCAGCTACGAAAATGTCTGCAATTCAAACACCGGTTATTGAGTCATCTACAATAAAAGCACCGGTAACAAATAAGAAAAGAGGTAGGAAACCGGGCAGCATACTGGAAAAAAAGATTAATAAACCTTTATCCGAGATGTTGCTGAAGCGTAAACCCGGTCGTCCATCAATGACAGAGAAAAAGAACAAAAAACAACAATTGATTTCGAAAATCGAGCAAAGAATGAAGTTAAAAGATAAGTCGATAAAAAGAGCTGATTCTGTAATAGAATTGAAAAAAGCTATAGCTGCATCTGAGCCGAAGGTTTCTCTTTCTACTCCTGAACAACAAGCATCACAAAATAACGCAAAACCGGAATAGCTTGAAAAAACTAATGAAACTTTCATAATAGCGGAATAATCTGAGTACATGTTTCCGTAATGTGTATATAGTTTACGCTGAAATTGGTGCAAATATAAAATTTCATACAATTTAATGTTGAAAATGGTAACTGAGTAAACCGCATAAGTGAAATTAACAAAATGACATCAAGTTCTTCTGAAAACGATTTTGACTTAAATTCATACGATTATAGTCTGCCAGAAAGTATGATAGCACAGACGCCTGTTGATCCAAGGGATTCATCGAAATTGATGGTGCTTTCAAGAAATGGATTACCTATTGCGGATGATATTACAAGAAATCTGAAGAAATATATAAGTGCAAACACAGCAATCATATTAAATGATGTTAAAGTCATTCCCGGCAGGTTTTACGCGAAAAAAGCAACCGGTGGTAAAGCCGAAGTTCTTATCTTATCGATTCTCGACGAAAAATCAGCAGAAGTTCTTTTAAATAGCCGTCGTCCGATTAAGAAAGGTGATTGTTTACATTATAATTTAGATGAAATTGATTTTTCGATTAACATTATTTCAGATACAGGTAAAGGTGGGATTAGAATTGCCGAATTTTCGAATTTCAAGCTAACTCCTGAAAATCTTTTGCAAATAGGTCTTCCGCCATTGCCACCGTATATTAAACGTGATGAAAACGACTTCAGATTCGAGAATGATAGACGCCGTTACCAGACAATCTACGCTGAGAAAGGGCAAGCAGCAGCAGCACCTACCGCGGGGCTTCATTTTACCCAAAATTTGATAGATGAACTTGCTAGCGATTTCGAGATTCACAAAATTACGCTGAATGTTGGTTTAGGCACTTTCCAGCCTGTTCACGAAACTGATATTAGAAAACATCTCATGCACAAAGAATATTTCGAGATGAGTTCGGACACAGCAAAAGCAATACAATCAGCGAAGTTGAAGGGACAGAACATTCTTGCGATAGGCACGACAACCGTTCGGACGCTTGAATCTATTGCATCTCACGATTTCAATCCTGATTATCTACAAGGTGAAACTGACATTTTTATTTACCCCAGCTATAAATATAAGTTCGTCGATTCGATAATGACAAATTTCCATTTGCCGAAATCGACCCTGATAATGATGATAGCAGCATTCATTGGCAGAGAAAACATTCTAAAAGCGTATGAATCTGCGATTAAGAAGAATTACCGATTTTATTCCTACGGGGATGCGATGCTTATTCAATCGAAGCAACTGCATTTTACAATGTAAATTTATTTTTTGTTTATCTGACTTTTCAACAATAATATAGGTAATATGTGCAAAATTTGTGTAACCATGAAAAAAGTGAATAAAAACTAATGTATTTGGTTTACAATAACTAAAATAAATAGAAAATACAGCTGTGAAATACCACTTATTACCGTTCATTGGATAAATCTAAGCGTTGGTTGAATGTCATGAAAAGCAAGTTGGTCTGGCTATTGCTGTTTTCAATTCTAATTGGGTGTTCGTATACTGATGCAAAGTATTCACTCAACGATTTAAGAGAATCTTCAGAAACTGAAAAGCGAAAAAACATTTTAACAGTTGTACTTATTGTTGAATCGACACTTGAAGAACTTGGTAGCTTTGATATGACATTGAAGATAAATACTAATAATCTAAAGTTAAGCGAGTTCATTGCTGCGCCGAACCTGCCATATGAACTAAAGTATAATTTCGACAATAAAACAGGAATGCTCAAGATAATTGGGTACAATGCTGAAAAAATCGGTAAAAAGGGACGTTTTAAAATTGCTCATGTTTATTTCGAGAATCTCGTCATAGACAAACCGGTTGGTTCACAAAAAAAGAATCTCGAACTTGAAGCAGGTGATGCATTTTCGCCGCTTCCCGAGCAGAAAAAGATTAAGCCCCTGTTTTCGCTTTCATTATATGAAGGATTTATCACCGGGTAATTAGCAGCAAGTGTAAACAACAGAGGATAAAATGGGAAACCTATCTCAGACATATAAAAATAGATCAAAAGCCAGAGAAATCGCTCTTGAATATTTGTATCAATGGTTTTTACTCAATGCTGAAGTCTGCCAAAGCGGAAATGATTTTTTGGCTGAAAAAGAGATTGATAACGAGACCAGCCAATATGCGAAAGTTCTCATCGATGGTGTTTTAGAGAATAAATCGAAAATTGATGAGTTAATCTCAGCGGTTGCGAAGAATTGGAGCATCGAACGTATGATTATCATTGACAGGGTGATTTTGAGCATCAGCACTTTCGAAATGATTTCTCTTGAAGATATTCCCAAGCGTGTCAGCATTAACGAAGCAATTGAGCTTGCGAAAAAATATTCAACTGTGAAATCATTTGCTTTTGTCAATGGTTTGCTTGACCAAATTTCGAAGATTACAGCAACAGACGATTAACTTGCTTCATACTGTTATTTTGCGATTAACAATGTTTAATGGTTTCACGAACCACAAAAAGAAGTTTCAAATAGGAAAAAAATGGCTTTGTTCAAAAAAGATAAAAACAATAAGCAAGGAGATAAAAAAGGTGTTTTCGGGCGAATTGTTACCGGATTGAAGAAAACTCAACAGAAGTTTATCGGTGCAATATCGTCCCTCGTACTCGGTCGCAGAATCGATGATAATTTGCTGGACGAGATTGAAGAAGTGCTTTATCTCGCTGATATTGGCACTGATATGACATCAAAACTCATCGGCAGACTTCGGGAAGCGTGGAAAAACAAGGAAATCGAAGAGGGTGAGGAAATCGTCCCTTTTATCAAGGAATTTATAAACGAGATTCTTACATCCAAAAGCAATGAAATTAAATGGGCGGATAAAAAACCGACATTTATCCTTGTTGTCGGAGTAAATGGCACCGGTAAAACAACGTCAATCGGGAAACTTGCCTGGCTATTCCAGCAGGAAGGCAAAAAAGTGTTGATTGGTGCAGGTGATACTTTTAGGGCAGCAGCGGAGAATCAGCTTCGGATTTGGGCGGAAGACAGAATAGGTTGTGGCTTTTTCATGGGTGAAGAAAATATGAAACCCGATGCTGTTGCTTTCAAAACCGCTGAAAAAGCAATCGCTGAAGATTATGATGTTGTGTTGTTTGACACAGCCGGTAGATTGCACACACAGAAAAACCTGATGCAGCAGCTTGAAAAGATTATTCGCGTTTTAAGCAATAAAATTGAGGGTGCACCACATGAAGTCCTGCTTGTGCTTGATGCAACAACAGGTCAGAATGCTCTAAATCAGGCACAGCTTTTCAAAGATGCTGCAGGTGCTACCGGCTTGTTTCTCGCCAAACTTGACAGTACTGCTAAAGGTGGTGTTGTACTGGCAATTCACGAAAAAGTTGAAATCCCCGTGAAATTCATTGGTCTTGGTGAACAAAAAGAAGATCTTGCGAAGTTCGACCCTAAACAATTCGCAGATGCGCTTTTCTCTATCGAAAATTAGGTTCTCGAATGGCAATGTAGCAAAGTTCGAAGATGAACATATCTGTCAGATTTAAAAATTGTTGTATTTTAATCGAGGATGCGAAAGTCGTCTTTAGGTTTCTTATCATCTTTTTTGTCATCTTTTTTATCAGGATTCTGTCCGAGAATGCGTTTCATTTCATCTGACATATAATCGTCAGCGTTTATCGGGTTTTTCGCTTTGAGATTGAAAGCTTCAAGGATTTCATAATGCAGCTTGCGTGCGGTCTCAAGGTCTTCGCCTTCATATTCCCATCTTGCTGTTTTAGTTTCACCCTTATATTTCGGCATTGAAGTGTTAATTTCTTTTTCAACTGCAACTGCCAGCCCGATTTTAACTTTTTCAATTTCTTCTTCCTTTTTCGCAGACATATATCTGTCAAGAATAGGATCATCATTTCTTGTTTCGAACTCAGATAAATCATCTGTAACAATAATATGGACACGAAGCCGGAAACCTTCATAAGAGCCACGTGCATTCTTTGCTGCATCCTCGTTCCAATCCGTCATCAAAGTACCTTCACCTGGTTCAGTCAGATTTTGCTTCTCTTCAGGATAAAATCTATTTCTGAAAAGCGTATTCTCAACTGAGTCGACAAGTTTCCCTCTTTCAGCCAAGTAAACTGATTTCTCAACTTCGTATATCTCCCACGAGTATTTATATTGCTGTCCTGTTGTACCGCATCCGACAGCGGATATAACAGCAATTATCATAAGAAAGAACAGATACGATGTGTTTTTTTCGCATTTCATTTTGATAACTTCCTTAAGCAGACTTTTCGCTTTTATTGACAGTATCAATAATTTGAATTGAGAATTACTGATAAATTAGTTCAGTTTGTATTAATATAACTCATCAATAAATAAAATGTATTATATGTAAATTTTTTCGATAAATCAGCACTTCTGCAATAATCTGGATTTACATATCAGTTTTCCATCATTTTTTTTATAAAAAAACTGACTTATTCAATATAATTGTAATTACATCAAATGTAATAACATCTGTTTTGTTTTTGATTGCTGTGCAAATTTAACAAAAGAAAAAACTGAGAGGACAAAATGCCTGGTTCTGAAAACATGCCAACAGCTGACAGAGATATTGATTTTTGCGAAAAAGCGATTAATGCTGGATATATCGTAAAAGAAATTGTGCCGTCGATTTTACGAAAGCTTAACGAAAAGCGCGTAAAAGGTGAGCAAAGCTCGATTGGGCAGGAATTAATCGGGTTGGATTTAATGTCGCCTGAGCAGGTAAAAGAAATTCTACTTATGCTTGAGAGCGTCGAGTTGACTTGTGAAAATTGCGGGAAAAAATATATAATTCGGGCTTATGATCCCGGCAGGCAATATGCATGCAAGGAATGTGGTGCATATCTCGACCCTGCGGATGAAGATCTACGCATGCTTAAGCATGAACAATCGCAGATTGCCGGTGATGAAAAATCATCACGAACTTCTAGCAGCATTGGGGATCCGAATCCTCAGCTTGCTGATTTACTTCCACCAATGGAATTCGAAAATGACAAACATAATAAAGACGAATTTGATGCTGACGAAATCGATGATCCGATTCTTGCATCAGCACGGAAGGGATCACTCAAGGAAAAAGGAGTAATTGGAGATAACGTATTTTCTCTAGATGATGAAATGCTCATTGAGAAGCAAGAAGCAGAAGAAAATAATGAATTAAACAGGATTCTCGGTATTGAATTAAATACTTCAAAAAAGAAAAGTATTGAAAAACCAAGTATAGCTCGTGAACGGAAGATTGAAGCTCAGAAAATGCAGCAAAAGGCACTTGAAAAACAAACTGAGCAGTTAAGAAAGAAGAATGCACCGGCTCAAAATGAAAAAGCGTTCGGATTATCACCTGAATCAACCGTTGATGCAGATGAGATGGTTGCAGAACAAAGTGAACAACTTCCTTCAAGCAAACGGGGATTCCCTGCAGTTAAGATGCCAATAGATGTTGCTAAAATAATTGCGAAATCTCGAAGTGAAAGCGAAAAAGAAGATGATCAACCTGACAAACAGATGAGTCAATCAGAATTTTTGAAAATGATCGATCCTGAAAAAAAGGAATTAAAAGTAAGGGGTTTAGAAGAAGAGACCGAAGAGAAAAGTGACAAAAAATCCGAGAGAAAGAGAGAGAAGGATAAGAAAAAAGAAAAAAAGAAAGATAAACCTGAACGAGTAATGCCGAAATTGCAGAAGCCTTCTTTTAAACCAGAGGTACACAAACGGATCAACTACATCGTCATTTTACTCATTATTTTGCTATTCGCCGCAATAATCGGTGATTTCATGATGGCAACATTATGGCAATCCGCGAAAAGTGAACTTTCGAATATGGAATTCCAAATCAAAGATTTAAAAAACAAGAATAAAAATCTTGAAGATATCCTTAAACAAAATGCTTTAATCAGCGCAAGCAGAGATTTGAATGAGCGTAAGTTAAAAGGTCTTGCGAAAATTAAAGAGTACAAAGAAAAATTCAGTAAAGACCCAACACTTGCTAATTCACGCAAAACAGCGGAATTAATTGAAACCAATGTGGTTATTCTACATCCAGCATTTGCTCTCGATTCTGCGGAATTTTATCAAAGAGGTGGATTGTCAAGTAAAGCTCTGATTTTGCTTAAGG
Source organism: uncultured Planctomycetia bacterium (assembly GCA_964480395.1). Taxonomy (GTDB): domain Bacteria; phylum Planctomycetota; class UBA8742; order SKZP01; family CAYZQB01; genus CAYZQB01. Next base: position 6,641 of record CAYZQB010000023.1, on the reverse strand, counting down.
ATACGTTAGGTGCTGCTGATGTGGATATCCAGCTGAAAATACGAATATATCTTAAAATCGTAGAAATGTATATTTTCGACTTGAATGCTTACAACCTCGATTCTGCGATTGAATATATCAACGATACGGATAAAATCAGCGATATATCTGGAGATTACATAGAAATAATAAGTGTTTGGAAGCAGGTTCTTAGCGGTAAGCAGAATGAAATACTGGTATTTGATTCGAAAGGGAGTTATGAGAACAACATTGCATACCTTCTGAATAGGTTCGCAAGTCTGCTGCCAAGTTTATATGACAAATTGCCCATTTATGAACCCAATGAATCGTCTATAAAATCTCTGGAAAAAGCAATGCTCCTTTACACTGACAATTATTCCATCGACCTAGTAGATTGCCTGCATGTTGTCGCAAGCGAGAATAACCAGAAATCAGCCACAAAATTCGAAGGTTTCCAGAAAAAATACGGATTGTCAAAGTACTCACAGGAATTATTGAGTCGATTGTATATTAAACTGAAAAACTTCGAAAAAGCGGAGATAGTTTTAACCTGGCTGATTGACAGTAAAAAAGACCTTACTGAGCGTGAAAAACAACGTGATCCTGCTTTTTTTGACCATCTTGTCAAACGGGCGGATGTTTTTGTTAAAAATCGGAAGTTAAATTACGCGATAAAAGACCTTACATATTTAATTACACTTTATCCAACAGATTCATACAAATTCAGGATAAAACTAGGTGATGTTTACCTGCTTCAAGGGAAAAATTCGGAAGCGTTAGAGCAATTCAGGATTGCCAATGAATGGGACAATGGTGCTGACGTTACAAAACGACTGATTCGTACATACATTGAACTTAAACAGTTGGATCCTGCCAGAGATTTGCTTAAACAACTCAGTGATGAAGGATCTAGCAGCAAAGATGACTGTGAGATTAATGTTTTGCAAGGATTATATTGTTTGAAAAAAACACCTCGAGATATAGAGGGAGCTATCAAAGAATTCAACGCTGCAATAGAAACTGACAAAAATTGTATTGCTGCTTATTACAACTTGGGGATTCTTGAATTTGAAAAGAACAACCTTGAAGGTACAAAGAAATTCGTTGATTCACTGGAAGCAATAGGTGAGGAGTTTTGGCAATTGTATTATCTTAAAGCATTGTATTTCCATAAGAAAAAACCTTCAGAGGCGCAACAGTATTTCAAGATGGCATTAAAAATAGCACCACCCGTGATGTATTCCGAAATCGAGTCATATACTAAATAATCGGTGCTGATTAGTGAAAATCGACAGAGGTGTAACACTTTAGATAATCGGTGCCGATAATGAAAAAATACCTCATTGTGAGAACTTCAGCAATTGGTGATGTTGTCCATACGCTCCCGGTTTTGCGAATAATCAAGGATTTTGACCCGGATTGCGAGATTCATTGGGTTGCGAAGAAAGTACCAGCGATGCTGCTTGAGAATAATCCTAATATAAGCAGGATTTTCATCTTAAAATCCAATTATTTTGAACTTGCACGTTTGCTTAGACGCAATAAATATAGAGCGGTGTTTGATCTGCAGGGATTATTCAGGACTGCGATTTTAAGCAGATTGGTTCGCGCAGAATCATATGTCGGATATTCGCGAGATTACATTCGGGAAAAAGGAGCACAATTATTCTACACTCAAAGAATTTCGCCTGAATCGCAGAATCCTCACGTTATTTCACGAGGAATTTCGCTTGTTTGCAGATATTTCAATTCTGATGACCGTAATTATGAAAATTCGGATTCATGGATTTTTGATTTACCGAATAAAAATGACGCTAAGGCATACATTGCAAGCAAACTGACTGCATTTGATAGGAAGCGGATAATCGTTCTCAATCCGGGTGCAGGCTGGGGAAATAAACAGCTTATGCCTTCGCATTTCGGAAAGCTCGCGGACATTTTATCCCAACATTATGATGATTTGGAATTTATCGTTACATATGCGTCAGATGAGGAGAAACTCGCGAAAAAAGTGGCGGAAAGCGCGAAACGAACGAAATTGCACCTGATTGACACAAATATTTTTCAGCTTATTGCTTTGCTTCGAAGATCGAATCTGTTTATAGGTGGTGATACAGGTCCGATGCAGATGGCAGCGGCGTTAGGCGTGCCGATTGTTGCAATTTTCGGTCCCACCAATCCTTTGCACAACGGTCCTTTTTCACATGCTGATATTGAGTGCATTGCGCAAAATACTAAACTCGATTGCCTGAATTGCCATAAACGAACATGCCCCAGATACAACGAATTTCCTCCGCCCTGCATGCAAATTACACCTGAATACCTTGCTGAATTATCACTGAAACAACTCTCAATGAATCATCACATGCTGAATTAATAATTACTTGTATAATCTCCGGTAATCTTCAGTTCCTTCAAAACCTGTTGAATCTGAGATTTAAGCTGATTTTGAGTCTTTTCCTTCGTTTTCACATCGACTATTGAGGTTGCATACATTGCGGTCGAATGATCCCTGCCGAAGTATTTACCGATTTCATGATAAGTATATTCGGTAAGTCGTCGAGAAACATACATAGCAATCTGCCGTGCCTGAGAAATCAGCTTATTACGTTTCTTAGAAATTAAATCTTCGAGTTTGACTTTCATAACCTTTGACACGCCTTGTGCAATCTTACTCAGAGACAAACTTTCTAAACGCTTAATCTGCGATTCAATTTCATTCTGAAAAAGGTATCGGACATCATAAATTGACAATATCCCGCGCACTTGCTCGTGCACACCGAGTTTTTTAACGATACCTTCGAGTTTTCTGGGTGCAAAGGCGAAATTTTGTGCGAGAAATTCAACTATTTCATCATTGAAATTGAATTCCATCTGCTTGGCTTTTAGCTTTATAATTTCGAATCTGGTTTGGTATTCAGGTTGATTGATAACAGCGGATAATCCTCGTAAAACACCTGCTGAGAATTCCTCGCTGAATTCCCTAAGTTCGACAGGATTCAAATTGCCAGTAAATACAAGAAGTTTCTGATTTGTAACATAATGACTGATAATTTTCTGCAGCTCAGAGACCGCATAAGAATGTGTTGTAAAATGACCGATATCGTCGATAAGCAGGGCATCCGCGTTCTTGATATGTGTTGAAAACTCAAGCAGCTTGTTTGCTTCAACCGCGTTCAGATAAGATGAAGTGAAGCTCGCAGCGGACATTATCATAGTTTTTGCATGAGGATCAGTCGCGCGAATTTGGTTGGCGATTGCATGAAGCAGATGAGATTTACCAAGACCGTGATCGCCGTATATAAACAGCGGATTGTATATCGTTCCCGGTGCATCACTGACTGTTAATGCTGCTGTATGTGCAAGCTGATTGGATTTACCGATGACAAAATTGTTAAACGAATATCTTTGAGCGATGTGTGAACAAGGCATTTCAAAATCCGGCGAATAAACGCTGGGGATAACGACTTGCCTCAGTCCTGAAGGTTTCATCGGTTTATTTACTGGTCTATTTGCGGGTTTCAGTTGATTAAGCTCCTGTGTTGCTGCTTTCTTCGTAAAAAGGTGAGCATCTTTAACCTCAAGTATGTGCAAATCTGTATTTACCTTGTTTACATCATTGGTGAATTTGACTTTATATTGTTTTTCAGTGATTTTATAAATGATTTTCTCGAAAATCGTGCAAAATTTGTTTTGAAGCTCAAAGGCGATAAATTGATTTGGGCAGCATATGTGAATCACGCTTGAGTTGTTTTCATAATTTGGTGAAAGTCTTGAGAACCAGTATTTATATTCCTTTGCTGTGTATGTTGTTCTGCTCCTTAGAAACGATAAAACTTTTTGCCAATGAGTGGGGGTGAAAAAACTCATATTTACTCCTTCATTACTTTTCACGAATTTTCAATATTTGCATATTCACATCGATGCAAAATTATTGCGATGTGTCCCTGGGTGTCTATTCAGCGTAGGTTTTACGATTTTACTTTTTAAAAGAACTCTTATCAGTGCTTCTGCAATCTTGTTTTTTCCTTTAACTGTTTTTTTGTATCAGAGACTCAACAGTATTTTCAATGTAGATGATGTAAAATCTGTAAGGTTGTTAAGACTTCGAAAATCACCTGTTGAAATCGATAAGCTTAAGAAAATATAACTCAAAATAATAAGGGTAAAAACACATTTGATTATATTTTTTTAAGATTTATTAAGGTTGTTAATTATCAACATAGTTACATGTTAGACAAAGCGAGATAAGTTCTTTAGTATCAACGAGTAATAACGGTTAACAATGTTGATAGAAATAAAGAATTTTTTGTTAAGATAAAAGTGATTGTTGAATCTAACCTTGAGTTTTCCACTAACTGCACTGTATGAACAGTGTAAAAGATGTTTATACAATTATAGCACATAAAGTAATATTATCTTCGATTTAGCACAAAAAAAATAACATCAACATGCGATCAAACCTTGTTCAACAGTGGTATTTTCTGCAATTTTGAGTATAATTATCAAGCAAAATACAGATGCAAGATGGTGAAAAAGTATATTGGAGATGTTTATGAGTTTACTCAACGAATGCAAAATTCTTGTTCCAAAGCAAGCAATTGACATAATTCCACTTCAATGTGAAGGAGAAAAAAGGATTCATCGAGAATTGATGCAAAATGCCAATCTGAGAAATTTCTTTGAATCTAAGGAGTCAAGCAAGAAACCATACTCGATTCGAAGAAGGCTTCTGAAAAATGCTATGCGCATCACACCCAGAATGTCGCCGATGTTAAGCAATCTCCTAGATATTGTACTTAAAATCGTAAAAGTTGATTTCAGTGTTGAATTATTCGTGATGGCGTCTGCGGAGTTGAATGCAAAATCAGATTTTGACGAGAAAGAGAACATGGTGTTTTTAGTCATCACATCATCTCTTCTTGAGCATTTAACCCAGTCTGAGTTACTTTTCATCATGGGGCATGAGATTGCGAAACAAAGGTTTAAGTATGGGAAGATTGATGTTCAACTTGCTCTTGACGAAGGCAAAGATATTCTTGTCCCTTTGACAATCCTGAAACTCATGTCATGGCAGAGATATGCGACAATTACATGCGATAGAGCGGGATTGCTTTGCTGCCAGTGTTTCAATACTGCTGCAACAACACTTTTCAAGATAACATCGGGGGTTACGACAGGTCAGCTTCAATTCAATGTCGAAGATTATCTGAATCAGCTTGAGGATGTAAAATCAATTAACGAGCACACCGAAGCACCTGAGGATTGGTTCGATTCAAAACCATTTTCACCGTTGAGAATCAAGGCACTTGAGCTTTTTGCAAACTCGGATATTTTTAAAAACTCGATTGACGACAAAACGTCTTCGCTCACATTTGAACAGGTTGAAGAATCAATTGAAGAATTCATGAAGATTATGGAACCTTCGTATTTCGGTCAGGAAGATGAGCTAGCAGCGAAGATGAAGGATTGGCTTGCATATGCTGCAGTGCTTGTGGCGATGGCAAACGGCGAAATTGTGCAGGAGGAGATAAACAAGATAATTTCAATAATTGGCTATGAAAAATCCTTGAACATTCTCATCGATGCGAAACACTTGGATATTGACAGAATCTTCGTAAAAGTTCGAAAACTTGGTGAAGCAGTGTGGGTAAAATCAAATAAGATTCAACGACTGCAAATGCTTCGAGACCTTGTTATGATAGCTGCTGCTGATGGTACAATCGATGAGTACGAATTTTATGCGCTTGTGGATTTGGCAACGATGATTGAAGTGCCGACAAGCTTTGTAACTGAAGTTATTAACGAGCTAAGTTTAGAAGTTGATAATGGTTCGCAGACTTTAGAATCTGTTAAAGATTCTGATTTATCACAGGTTCAACACATTATTGCTAAAACGCAGGTTATTGAAGTGACTGAGAAGATTGAGACCGACAAACAGGCAGCAATTGAAACATTAAAGCAGGATTTTCCTGTGATAAATACTGAAAAAGACGGTTTAATCGATTAAGATAATATGGCATAGACCAAATGTAAGGAGTAAATCATGAAAAAGATTTTAACTGTGACTTTTACGTTATTGTTTGTCATGGCTTTTGCATCAAATTCGTATGCTCAGGATTCTAACGGATTGGGTAATTTGCTTGAGAAAGCTAAGGAAAAGATTAAGGATTTGGTCGATGAATTCGGCGAGAAGGTTATTGAGAAGCTTGAGGACAAAATTAAGGAAGCGAAGCAAATTGTGGAACAACTTTTGAAGGAACTTAAGGAAAAAATGGAAGGCACGAAGGAAGAGAAACCTTCGAAACCATATCCTGAAAGAGGATATAACTCGACTCTAGCATTAGATGAAAAAATCAAAAATGAAATGGGCGTGAAACTTTACGAAATTAATAAGAAAACACGTGAAATGCTTAATATTGGAGATAGGGGACTGCTTGTTCTTACGGTTTATCCAAAAATGAATGCGGATGGAATTTTGAAAGTCGGTGATATTCTATTAACTGCAGATGGTATGAACCTTTCGAAAATTCAAGACCTTGTTAAAATCATCGATGCGAAGAAGGAAAATAGAACAATTAAATTCCAATTAACACGCTCAGCGAACCCAGGTAAAGAAATGGAAATTGTTTTCAAGTTAA
>CAYZQB010000022.1:24455-26140 GCA_964480395.1 uncultured Planctomycetia bacterium | reverse complement strand
GCATCGCTGATTTCGCCTAGCGTCGCACCCGCTCGAACGCAATCGATGAAATAATGCATCATATTGTTCTCAGGTGATGCATCAACGGTTGCAGGTGGATTAGCAGCACGTTTTTGCAGTTTTTTCAAGGTTTCCTGAACTTTTTCCTGGTCTCGATTCGCTTTATATGCTTTCAACCGCTCCTTTTGCTTCGCTTCCACGCTCTCATCAACCTTCAAAATCTTCATGTGATGTGCTTCATCCTCATTCATCTGAAATTTATTTACGCCAACAACAATTTCCTCCAAACGCTCAATCCGCTTCTGCTCATCATATGCTGCCTGCTGAATTTCACGCTGAAAAAATCCCTGCTCAATCGCTGAGGTTGCTCCACCAAGTTCATCAATCTTGTTAATATATTCCCACGCCCGTTTCTCGATTTCATCAGTTAGTTGCTCAACATAATACGAACCTGCAAACGGGTCAATCGTATCCGCAACACCGCTTTCATTGGCAATAATCTGCTGGGTTCGTAGCGCAATATTTACCGATTCTTCAGTAGGCAGCGCAAGTGCTTCGTCCCGTGAATTCGTATGCAGAGACTGCGTTCCGCCAAGCACCGCAGACATCGCCTGCATTGCAACTCGAACAATATTATTGTCTGGTTGTTGCGAGGTAAGAGTGCAGCCAGCTGTTTGTGTATGAAAACGAAGCATCATCGACTTTTGCTTCTTTGCTCCGAAACGCTCTTTCATGATTTTTGCCCACATGCGACGTGCTGCACGGAATTTCGCGATTTCTTCAAGGAAATTATTGTGCGCATTGAAGAAGAACGAAAGCCGACCTGCGAATGTATCTACGTCCATGCCAGCTTTCACCGCAGCTTCGACATATGCAATGCCATCCGCCAACGTAAACGCGATTTCCTGAACCGCAGTTGAGCCAGCTTCGCGAATATGATAGCCAGAAATTGAAATTGTATTCCATTTCGGGACGCGTTCACAGCAGAACGCAAAAATATCGGTGATAATGCGCAGCGAAGGTTTTGGCGGGTAAATGTAGGTTTTACGGGCAGCATATTCTTTGAGGAGGTCGTTTTGAATTGTTCCAGTAACTTTGTCCCAGCTAACGCCCTGTTCCTCTGCAAGCACCAGATACATTGAAAGCAGAATCGCAGCGGTTGAGTTAATTGTCATCGAAGTTGAAACTTTATCAAGAGGAATGTCCTTGAACAGTGTGCGCATGTCATCAAGTGTGTCAATTGCAACACCTGTTTTGCCGACTTCACCTTGCGAAAGTGTATGGTCGGAATCATAGCCGATTTGCGTGGGTAAATCAAAAGCGACGCTTAAACCCGTTTGACCTTGCTCAAGAAGAAACTTGTAGCGTTCGTTCGTTTCCTCCGCAGACCCGAAACCCGCATACTGTCGCATCGTCCAAAACTGCCCTCGATACATCGACGGGTAAACACCGCGAATAAAGGGGAATTCGCCCGGAAAGCCTAGTTTTTCCATGTATTTGTCGTCATCATTCGGAATATACACAGGTTTGACATCAATATCGGATGCAGTTTTGAAATTTTCTTTTCTTTCCTTACGTTTTTGCGTGAAAGGCGTGTAAGTTTCGGTTTGCCAGCGTTCGAACTCGTTTTGCAGATTTTTTTCGTCCATATTCCCTCTAATTTTTTGATTTGAACTAAATTAACG
>CAYZQB010000022.1:0-24355 GCA_964480395.1 uncultured Planctomycetia bacterium | reverse complement strand
GCAGATTTTTTTCGTCCATATTCCCTCTAATTTTTTGATTTGAACTAAATTAACGAATATAAATAGATATTCTAAAACGTTTGTTGGTAATTTGAACCAAAGTTTCAGATTTTCAGTATGAAACTTCAATTTTATGTGTCGTCCTGGAGGATGTAACGAAGTTTAGTAAACAATTTATTGCATAGATGCACGGTTAGGACAGCATAAACAACAATTGTCGACAAAATAATGAGCCATGGATAATTTGACACTGATTTTAACATTAGAAAAGCATCGCCATCGTTCATTGCTATGGTATTAAAAAGTTTATAAGGGCTTATTATCATAATGATAGCACCCAAAGAATCCATGTCAATAAGTATGAATAGTTCTGACATAATTATAGGTAGAACAATAATTACTGTTGTTAAAATCGTGGATTTTATTATTGCTTTTACAGAAGTAGCGGATGTTGCTGAGAAATATAAGCTCATGACGATTAGAAACAGCAGAAATAACCCAAATGATGTGACAAAAAGTAGAACCTGAGGAAAACTCATTTGAGTTGATACAGAAGCGAGAAATATTCCAATTCCCACAGCGATGAAAGCATATTTTGTGCATTCCCAAAAATTATGCAGAGCTAATTTAATTATTCTCAGATTGCTAATTGGAGTGCTTAATAGAACATCAATTGTACGGTGCTCTTTTTCGGTCGCAAGCGAAACGCTAACCCAAATAATAGAAAATACTGCAAATAAAGTAAAAATAATTTTACTGCCACCCAGAAACTGCTCAACGGTTGAAAAACCAGTTTTGTTTGTGGTAACAGCAAGCCAGATTACAACGATTAATGCAATAATAATTGGGAAAATAATTCGGCTAATATCTTGCAACTTTTTTGGATTAAATGGAGTAGAAACAGTTTCTTTAATAGGATTAAAATGTGCAATCGGCTCTTTTATGCTGGAAAATCTTCCCGTTCCTGCGGTTTTAATGTTTTTATCGTTATATCTTACTTTATCAGAGATTCCTGAAAAAGCGATGAGACCAAGACTCCACCAGCGATATTCCCGCTCTGCACGCAGTGTATAATACCAAAAAATAACAAATGAGAACCAAAGCTCGCAAAAAACTATAATGTAGAACAGAAATTGCGGAATACCTTCCTGTCCTCGACTTGAACTAAGCATGAATTGGTTTAGAATCGGTGAAATAATCATACCGATTGCCTGTGAATAGTTATAATTATTATACTCTATCTGAAATGCTGAAGTAATTAACCCAATAAACAACGTAACAATCTGTATAATCAGAAGTAACGATAAAGTTTTGTATAACGCGGTTGTCAGCTTCGAATTTGTAAGCCCGTAGAATGCAGCAATACCACCTGTTATAAGCATTAAAGACAGTGAATTGAAGAAATTACCAATAATTAGCTGAAAGTCAATATAACCGAATATTTTCGCAAAAAATAGTACTGGTAGTCCTGTTAGAATAACAAGAAATAAAGATAGAAATTTACCAAGAATCTTTCCGAGAACAATTGCTCTGTCTGTCAAACCCGTAAGTTGAATGAGCTGAAGCGTATTTTCACGCGTCTCAGAAACAAATGCATTGCTAACTATCACAGGTGTTAGAATAACTGTCAGAATTATCTGCAACCATGCAATGAGATAATATAGATTTCTACCAAAACTTTCAAGCTTTGTCTCAAGCGCGCTGGAACTCATATCCTCACCAAGCTGCCCCGAATAAATTAGAGCAATAAATATAAATATAACAAGAATATATAGAAAACGCATTAAATAGGTCGTAAACCGTCTGCTGAATTGATAAGTCTCTTTCTTAAATACTATGTCAAGCATTTTCATATCCAAATAGTTTTGCATATTGTAGAAAACATGCTGACAAAGGAAAAGCTTTTTGTCGATTCAACTATATGTTTTTGCAGATTGGTCTTGCCAGAAAATTATATATCCGAAATTCATCAATTTTTTTATGTATGCAATCTTATAGCTTATATTGCAGGTTATTCAGCAGATTTCATCATTGTATTGAATTTTGTATTACTTCCGGCGTATGTTGAGTTTCGACGTGAGTTCGTTGTACATCTCATGGTCATTCTTATTTAAATATTTTAAAAGCCGTGCGCGCTGTCCGACAAGCTTCAGAAGCCCTCTGCGCGATGAATGGTCCTTCTTGTTTGCTTTCAGATGCTCAGTCAAATTCATAATGCGTTCTGTTAGAAGAGCAATTTGGATGTGCGCAGAACCGGTATCATTATCGTTGATTTTGAATTCTGCGATTAATTCATGCTTTTTTTCGGGTGTAATCATAATATTCTCCAATAAGCCAAATCCACAGCATTGCCGCCCAGACAAAACCAAGGAAAGGTAAAAAAGTATAATATCACGTAAATCGAAGATGTCAATTGCTTTAATCCGATAAATATTGTGCGAATCGACAATTCTTCTTACTTTTGCAGCTCTTGCACGACGTGTTTCTCGATATTGTTTCTGTCTCGAACGTTTTGTATTACAAGGCTTCCGTCTTTACCAATAAGCGCAATATGAGGAATTCCAGTAACATTGTACCTGCGAGCGGATTCAAACGCGCCTTGCCCAACTATTTGTAGCCAGCTTGAGCCGTGTTGTTTCTTGAGACTCATCATATTTGCAAGGTTTTGATCTCTGTCGTCAACGTAAACACCGACAATTTCAAGTCCTTTATCCTTGTATTTGCCATAAAGACCAACAAGTGTTGGAATAAACTGTCTGCATGGCGGACATGACGACGCCCAGAAATCGACAACAACAACTTTGCCCTTTAAATCTCTGACATTCAAAGTTTTACCGTCGGGTGTAACACCTGAAATCTCGGGTGCCAGAATAACTTCACTTTTTGATGTGCTTGAATTCAATGTTTGTGAAATCTGTATTCGGTCTGCGTCTTCCGAAGATTTATCACTCTTAACAATGAAAAATACTGAAATTCCAATGAGAATGATGAGGATAAAAAATATAATATTGCTTTTTTCCATTTTGTTCTCCATTTAAGTAAGTTTTACCTTCGAAACACTTGTTTGATTTATTTTATTCCTATGATTAGAATGCTGTGATAATTTCGATTGTATATGTTAAAATGATTATGATTTTTGCGGATTTATTATGAAACAGCAGATTGTCAGTGCGAAATACATTATGCCTTTTCCAGGCAAAGTGTTGAAAAACCACTATATAACGATTGTCAACGGAAAAATTACCGGAATTCACAAGTTCCACACGATTAAAACTACAGGAACTCAAAGCGAATTTATTTCTCTTGGCAAATCTGTTCTTATGCCCGGATTTGTCAACGCTCACGTACATATAGAACTTTGCTCTGATAATCGACCGAAAGATGTTATGGGCGATTATTTCGACACACTTGACAGAATCAGACAGCAGAAGAATTTTAATGCTGAAAATCCTTTTGCCAGAAAGCACAACATTATTAAAGCAATTAATGCGTTGATTAAGGGTGGCTGCACCTGTGTAGGCAATTTCACGAGTTCATCTGAAACTGCGGAACTGATTCTAAAAAATCATCTAAGCGGTGTCGAATTCGTCGAAGCAATAAATCGGGATGAGAACAAATCTGAAGAAATATTTTTCAAATCGGAGGAAATACGCAAGGAAATCATCCAGCTTTCTCAGAATGCTATATTTAATAATTTTTCAAAAGCGATTCCAGTTGTTCTTCATGCGGGTATTGCTCCAAGTACACTTTATAATGTGACCAGCAGATTCCTCGAAATGATCCTTACGCTGTTCACAAAGGAAAACGTTCGATTTTGTACTCACATTGCGGAACATCCTGATGAAAACCGGCTTTTTCAACTTGGTGACGGTTCAGTTTATGATTATTTCCTGAAATCCAATAATATTGAGGAATACTTGTTTCCTCCTGCTGCTTCGGTGGTTCAGCACTTTTCGTCATCGATTGAAGAGCTTGAATTGTCTGAACCTGCTGCTAAAAGATTTCGCGAAAAACCGACGGATTCAAACACAAACACGCCTACACTAATTCATGCAAATTTTGTTGACATTGCTGATGTCCGCACTATCTCAGAATTGAAAGCATCTGTTGTTCACTGTCCCAGAACCTATGAGTATTATAAGCATAATTACAACAAAAAATATCCGTTCAAAATGATTCTTGACAATGCGATACCACTGGCACTTGGCACCGATTCAACTTTGACCAACTCAAGGTTGTCTATGCTCGACGAGATCCGACTTTTAGCGAAATCCAATCCTGAGCTGTCTGTTATTGAAATTCTTAGGATGGCAACGGTTAACGGTGCGAAAGCGTTGAATCTGACCGAATATGTCGGTATTTTAGCAGAAGGCAGACCCGCAGACATTATTGCTGTCGAAATCCCAGATGATACTGCTCCAGAGTACGTTCCAACAGAAATTGCCCGAGGTACTGGGGACGTAAAAATGACAATGCTCAAAGGTGAAATCGCATACATCAAGCATAAGTAAATTGACAGAATTCGAGAAATCAAAATATCTGTACGGTAAAGAAAAAATGTAACTTAAAAAACTAAGAAACAGCTTTTAACCACGAAAAGCACAAAAAAAACACGAATTATTTCATCTCGCTCCCAAAGTCCTCGTTGTGAATTTACTTGTGAGCGAATCTCAGTTTTGCACTCAAACGGAGTTTGTTTGGTAAATGAGTTCCCAAACAGAGTTTGGGAACAAGTAAACAAATTTTCTTGACAGTTGAGGGTATTCCATTTTATTCATCCTATATTTTTCGAGGCTTTCGTGATTTTTGTGGCAAAAATTCTTCAATTATTTTCTTTTTGGGTGTCTGCGATTAATTTTGCCAGAAATTCCCGCACTGTTGCTATTTTCGGAGCAATTTCTCCTTCGAGAATCTCAATTATCCTCTTGAGATTGTATTCATCCTTAAATGATTCCTCTTCCATGCGTTCTTTGAGAATTGTGTATTGTTCGAAAATATCACAAAGAAGCTTGCGAAAACTTATCTCGCCAATGACAAATTTATCAGCATCAATATCATCCATCAGAAGCAAGCTGTTTTCAATCGATTCGAATATCTTCGCTGAGGCGTCTGAAAATTCCGAAAACATCTGCACTGCGTTTGGCGAAAACCTTTTCAAACCCTCAATTGTGTTGAACAAATGGTCTTCAAAGCTCTGCATTGTTGAATTTATCCGAGTCAGCATTTCAAAAGCAGCATCACCGAAAGTTATCGACTCAACTGTAAGCTGCTCAAACTCGCTGACATACTGATAAACCTTTTCCTGAAGAGAATCCAGGGTCAGCTCAATTTCATCGAGGAAAACTCTTCTGATTATTCGTTTATTCAGCTTAAGCGATTCATTCAAATCATCCATGATTTTACCGAGTGTAACACCCGGTTTGCATTCAAAAACTCGATTATCACCGAGTATAAGTATTTTCATCGAATCCTCATGTTTGATACCTTCATTTTCTTCTATTTCGAAAAGCCGAAAATATACTCAATGTCGGAGATATGAAAATGAAGTTTGCGTTAAGCAAAAACATTGTTATTTTTTATTTTGACTGTTTATTCGAAAGCCAGCAAGGCATAATACCATTAACTTTAACAGGATAAAGATGTTTATCAATAATGAAGATACTGGTGGTTTTATTCAAACAACAGTAACCCGTGCGGTTAATTGGTGCAGAAAAAACAGCATTTGGCCCCTCGGTTCAGGTCTTGCATGTTGTGCAATTGAAATGATGGCGACCGCAGCAACGAGATATGACATGGACAGATTCGGCTGGGGTTTGTTCCGACCTAGTCCACGCCAAGCTGATTTAATGCTTGTTTCAGGGACACTCACGCACAAGATGGCAATACGGATGGTTCGGCTTTATGAGCAAATGCCAGCACCAAAATATGTTCTTGCGATGGGTGCTTGTGCAATTAGTGGTGGTCCATATTATCCATATGGATACACGGTTGTAAAAGGTATTGATTTATACTTGCCGGTTGACGTTTATGTTCCAGGATGTCCTCCACGACCAGAAGCATTAATTGACGGAATTTACAAGCTCCAGCAAATGATGCTTAATGAACCGTTGAAAGCACGGAATGAACGCTTTGAATATTGGCAGAAAAACCGAGAAAAACTTGAGGAAATCGAGAAACGCACGTGGGAAGCATCTCAGGACGATGTAACTTCGTTGAAACATGTGGTGTTCCCTGAGATTTCAAATGCAAAATCGATTGATAAATATAGAAAATTCAATGCAGAATACTGCTCAACAGAGGGCAAAATAAAACTAGCACAGGAACTTGAAAAAAAATCTGAGAAAACAGAAAAAACTGCGAAAACAAAAACAACCACTGAAGATGTGGGTAAATAGTCGAGGATATTATGGAAAAAAACGAAATTGTAAATACAGTAACCGAAAATTTTGCAGATAAAATCCTTAAAACTCCAGAAGATGCAATTGATGCAACAATTGTAATCACACCCGAACATTTGATTGAAATCGTTGAATTCATAAAAACCGATGAGCAGCTTCTCCTAAACGTCTGCCACTCGATTTCAGGTGTTGATTACGATAAGACTGCACCTCTGGGCATCACATATCATTTTGTGAGCTATAAATTTCATCACTGGCTCACATTGAAGGTTCAGTTTGAAGGCAGAGATGACTGCGTTGTGGAGACCATCAGCAATATTTTCAGCAGCGCAAATTGGCTTGAACGCGAGGTTTTCGATTTATATGGCATAAAATTTGAAAATCATCCCGACATGCGCAGAATACTCACACCTGAAGACTGGGAAGGTTATCCACTTCGAAAAGATTATGAAATGCCTGAAACTTATCAGAATGTAAAAAACAAGCCTGAGAACGACTGGAATTCAAATGCATTTAAATTTCCTGAATAGTCATTGTATAAATGTCCCCGAATAAGTATAACTCTGTTCATTATAATAGTAGCTTATTGAGTGTGTAAATAATATGGCAAAAGCATCATTCAAACTTTCAATTTATCCAAACAAAGTCGCATTGCTGACCTTTGTCGGCACACTTGATGGCATGATTATCAACAAAGCAATAAATGATTGTATCGATAAAGAATGCGTGAACATTATCGTCAACTTGGATTCAGTCATGTATACGAATTCCATGTTTCTGAGTTCATTCATCGGCTTGAAAACAACGGTTGAGAAAAAATCCGGCTGTATCGTTTTTATCAAACCACCGAAAAATATCTTGATAATCCTGACTTTGATAGGTTTTAAGGATTATTTCATGTTCTACGAATATAAACAGGAAGCACTTAAAGCTCTTATTTAATCTTGATATTATTGCTGTTTATTTTATCAATTGTTAAATTCAACTTTAAGCAGCAGAGGACTATATGCCTTAAATTTCATGCCGAAACTGGTATAAATCACTGGAATTTCCTGTTCTACATTAACTGATTCAGCGATTTTTGTGGATATATATGCTTTTGCTGTGATTTCTTCACCATCTGCAGAATATTCAAAAGTAATTATTATGTTTCGATTCGTAGAGCTTCCATGCTTATTGTGTTTATTGGATTTTCTTTTTTTTGTGATTGTTCCAACAGCAAACTGTCCGTTTTCCAAGACCATTCTGACCTTAGAACGCAGATTAAATGCAATTAACATTAAAATTACGCCAGCGATGAAAAAAATTAGTGGAAATAATGCGATAAATACAGGTATCGCTGATGCAGAGAAACCTTCAATTTTTGCAATATTCGGCTTGCTCTCGGAATATTCGATATTGATCTCATTTCCTTTATCGTATTCGCTTCGATAATTACTCACATAGTCAAACTTTGTAATTTTGACGACGGAAATTATAGATTGATTGTCATTTATTCTGTATTCCACCTCAATACCAGGAACATAACGATTGTTAATCCTTTCACCGGTTGAGTTAATCCACCTTAAGGGTTTTGCACTTGCAGGTTTCCAATCATCGACAAGATAATCGTCCATAATTCCTAAGCTATAAAACAAAATTCCCATAAAAATTCCGATAGGTAAAAACACGATTCCAATAATCGCAAATCCTGGAGCAGCTTTGATTATTCCGAACTTGCCACGAATCGATCTGGGCGTTTCAAAGGGAACGTTCCAGCTCTTTGCTTTTTCAAAAAGTTCCGAATTATGATATGACATATGGACTCCAAATAAAAAAAAACTAAACTTATTGAATTTACAGTTCATTAATTTATGGGGTTCATTTTGAATTTGAAAAAGGATGAAATAATCTCCATAAAAAAATAACCACAATATGTTATCATAGTTATTGTTACTGAAAAATAATTCTCAAATCACGATAATGTACGGATTTTCTAAAGAAGATTTTTGATAATGTTGATTTTGTTTGTGTTTCTTCTTGAGGTTTTTATGGAAAGTACGCTTAGAATATTTTTAACTTTAGTTTACGAAAAAGCTGTTTCTTCTTATGGATTCGATTTCGAACAACTTGATATTCTTCTTGTCCAAAGATTCAAACGTTATTTTCTCAGTCACCGTAAGAGCGAACGAAGGAAATTGCGTGATTTTTCAAAAAACTCAACTGATGTTAACCGAGAAATATTTATCGCAACTGCAATTAAACAAATCAAAAAGCTGATTCCACTTGATTCACAAAAGGAAATCTTAATAAAAAAATACCTTAGCAACCTTATTTTCATCATGGCAGAATTAGAAGATACAAATAATATTCAACACATTGAAGATGCAATAAACGCTAAATTCCCGACACTTGACAGAATTGTCTCTCAAGTGCCGATTATTGAAAATTTCACTATTGTAGAAATATTCAGCAGATCAGAAAAAGTTACTGTGTACAAGGCTTTCGATCAGAATAATAAAAAATGTTTTCTTACTATGTACAAAATAGACGAAGAATCAGCATTAAATGAGAAAGATGATTATTCCGACAAACTCAAGCCTCTCGAATTCATATTCAGCCCATATCTTCTGAAATATCATGAGTGTGGACATGTATTATGGGAAAAACAACATTATTTCTGGTGTGCCTGTGATTACGTACCGTGCTGTACTCTCAAGGATATCATCGAGACACGTATTGCCAATCGCAAACACATTGATGACAATCGGCTCATGAATTTCTCACAGGGACTGCTTCGGGGCTTAAACGAGATTCACAAAAACGGTTATTTTCACGGCAATCTTAAACCTGACAATATCTACGTGCATTACAAGAATTATGACATAAAGATGATGAGTTTCTCTCTTTTCGAAGTTATTCACAAATTTTCATATCCCGAATCTAGCTATCCAAATTATCTTGCACCTGAGCAAATAGTTGATATGCAAAACACATCCAGAAGTGCTGATATTTATGCTTTCAGCGTAATTCTCTATGAGATGTTTACAAACGAATACCCGTTTATAAAAGGGAAAAAATCACGCAATACTGACCTATACAAAGAAAACATTCCCTTTGAATTGTACGACTTCTTTAAGATTGCACTTGATAATAACCCGCAAAAACGCTTTCAAAGTGCGTCCAATGCATCTAAAGTTTTCAAAGAACCAGCAAATAAATACCTCAGACGAATCAAGCACGAAATAGACATGCCGAAGATTCTTGATGTTTTCAATAATCAGCTTCTTCAAAAATATGCAATTTTTCATCGCGGTGAATTAAGCCAACAGCAAATCACAGAATTTATCGACTATTGCATGCAACGTAACATCTCAGCGGTTAGTGAAGAAAGACTTCGCGAAATTTTGCCAGATGTATTTAGTAGTTCTGAAACGCTTGATGAGATTAAACGCAAGCTCGAATTTGAACAAAGTTCTTTCAAGCTAAAATCCATCGAATTTGATGAAGAAGACCTCGACAAGATGACCCGTCGCATTCATAGACTTGCGCCTGACGACGAGCGTAGAAAGAAAATAACCGATAAATTCAAAAGACTTCTTGAGGATGACGTTGACATTTTATTGGCTTCTGACGATGATGATAATGACACATCTTCAAACAATCCTGGTAATCTAACTAGTATTCCACAAAATACCGATGATAATGATAATTCAGACAAAAATAATCTGAATGAAACAGGTAAAAACTCATAACCTAGCTGAAAAACCAGAATCCAGATTAAATATTTATGACAAATACTTTAGAATATCAGCAATAGGACAAAAAACTCATAAATCAAACTTAAAATTCAGTAAGAAAAAGTAGGTTTACTTACCTTCAATGGGTTCGCTGCCATTCGGTTTTGCACCAAACATCTGTGTCCAATGCGACCTTGCATCACCAACACCAATTACTCGCCACCCTCTGCTAACCATATTTCTATGATGCCCTGATGAATTATACCACGCAACAAACGAGCTCCTGGGTGTATGCCCTCCGCCATTCATCGCAATGTTTTCACCTGCACCACCTTGATAGCCCTGTTTTGCTGCTCTCTGAGATGGCTCCTGACCGTCAGGATGACCCGGCACACTGTGTGCAAATTTTCCACTCGCTTTCAAATATTCCGAATGCCTGCGAGCAGCGGTACAAAGCTGAGAGTTGATTCGAAGCGGAGTCCTGCCAAGCATGATGCGGTAATCGTTTACAATTCGCGTATGTGCTTTTTCGTTAGGCGTGCAGTATGAAGGACCAGCACTGGCATTATCACGCAAAATCTTGTCATCTTCAATCTGACGCGATACTTCATCCATAATTTTCTGGTCTTCCTCAGGATTATGATATCTTGAGCTTGCATCAACAATGTTGATAAATTCCTTAAACATAGATAAAATCTTAGACAGCTGAACATCGATGCGACCGAATTGAGGGTCATCCCAGATTTCCTCCAATTTTCCAACCGCTTCATCGACCCAGGGCTGACCATGCTCACCGTTTGCATCCCTTGCACCATGATTCGCATCAGGATAACGAACTTTGTCGTTAATTCTTGCGAGTGCTTCTGATCTGGCAACCTCAAGTTTCTGCTTCAATGCCGGTGTGATATGCCCTCTGCCTGTCTTTGCTTTCTTCGCCATTTCAGTCATTGTTTCGCGAATGATAATGATTATTTCAGGTATTTCTTCATCAGCACCAAGATTTATAATTTTTGTCAGAGTCTCTTTGATTTCCATGTTGGATTTTTGCAGTTTCTCTTCTTTGCTCTGTCTCATCAGTGTTTTGAAGTCGTTTTTAAGCTCACGCATTAGCTTTTTGATTACTTTTTTATTCTCGATGACTTGCATTTCCTCTGGTGTGATAATTCTGTTCCGGTCTCCAGAAACCCGATGAAAGATGAACCCACCAACTGGCACGGGACGTTTCAGATATTTTGACATGAATTTATCGATTTCGGATTTAAGCTCTTTGCTGTCGCGGTATATTTCTGCAAGAATTTCACCTGCTTGTTTGGTCAACTCTTCTTTATATGCGTATGTTGCCATCGCCCATAATGTCTGAATATCCATCTTTTTTATACGCCAGTTCAGCTCATTGATAAGCCATGGTGCAATCTGAGTCCATGCCAGAGAATTCCCTTTGCTGTCGTAAAGATTTAATTTATCCGCAGATTTAATGACGAATTTTGTAGATTTATCATCGGGCTGAAGATAAATAATCTTGGAAATCATATAATTGCTGTTTGTGCGGTTGATTGAATCGATCAGCTTTTGTCTAAGTGTTGTCAGCATGTCATCTTCAGTAATTTTTTTCTCTGACGGCTTGATTGGTTCGTTCTTTTTCTCAAGATTTTTCGGATTGCGTGATTTTTCTTTCATCCGAGAAATCATATCGTCAGGTATTTTCTCGTATTTGCCGTTTTTAATAACATCAATATAATTGTCAATCATATCAGCCATGTCTTTGCATAAAATCTGTAAGTTATCGAATCCGTTAAACAGTGATTTTGCATTGTTATAGACTTGTTTGGCAGCATCCCAATTTTGAATATCAATTTGTTCATTGGCTTGCGAGACGATTTCATTGTAGAAATACTCATTTGCAGAATCGGTCAGATAATCAATTTTCTCGTATAATTCTTCTTTAATTGCACCGTATTTATACTTCGGATCAGATTTGTAGTTATCTTTGAAATCATTATAAATTGCCAGCATCTCGGTGAATTTCCCAAGTTTGATATATTCAAGTGCTGTGTATGCGTTGCGTTCAAGCTCTTCAATCAGATAATCCGTGATGTTTTTCAGAAAATTTTCATATTTCGAATACAATTCCGAATAATAACTGACTTTTTCACTACGCTGAAGAAGTTCATCGATTTGCCTTTCCTTGCTGAGAACAGATGATTCAGACAGCAGAATCTTATCGAACGCTCTTATTGCAAGTTTACGTTGCTTTTCTTCAAATGTGATTTTGTCTGGTGATTTATCTTCCTTTTCAACTGCAGGTGCATTTTTCTTTGCACTTGCGAATTTATTATCGACATCGGTGGGTGCTATTTTCGTCTCCATTAAGACCACTGCAAGGACAAATCCGACAAAAATTACACCGATTGTTATCGCAACTTTACGAAGCAGACCATAAACTGATTTTTTCGGCTTCAATTTCAGATTTTCTGCTTTTCTGTCATTTGCAAGAATGTTTTTTGACTTTGCAAAACTTGTTGGAATCGGTGCAATTTTAACTGGTACAGGTTCACCAAAGTAAATTACAGTCTTACCAACGATAATTTTATCACCGAGAGTTATTTTTGTATCTTTAACTTTTTCGTTATTAACAATTGTACCGTTTGAAGAATCAAGGTCTTTAATAGAATATCCTTCTTCGGTTTTCCTTATCTGGCAATGTCTTCTGGATGATTTATTCTCGCTAAGCACGATGTCGCAGTCTTTTGCTCTTCCGATAGTCAGCAAAGTTTCATGTTCCATGAGTTCGTGAATACGTTCTTCGCCATTTTCGATAATGCGTAATTTCATCAAAAACTCCTATGTTATTTATTGTTCTTAACGCAATAATTATGCCAACATTATAAAATTGAATTTTATTGCAAACGTTATAACTTGTTATACACCAAGCAGTTATGAAATGTAAAACCCACTTTACTAACTGATTATGTTAATTCATTTTTACTTTTTAAAATTGTTTTTACACAAAAAACATATAACTTGCACATATATTTTGCATGTATTTATGAATAAATATTGGAAGTGTTATGGAATTCGAGAGTTTGGATAAAAGTAAACTTACTCCAGCGATGCAGCAATATGCTACATTTCGCAAAAATTTTCCGTTTCCTGAATTCTCGATTTTGTACCAGATGGGTGATTTTTACGAGACTTTTTTTGATGATGCTGAACGAATTTCCAAGGATCTAAACATTTTGCTAACTAAACGCGGAAAGGTTGATGGCGAGAATGTGCCATTAGCAGGATTTCCACTGCGTCAGCTCAACATTTACGTCAAAAAGCTTTTAGAAATTGGACGTAAAGTTGTAATTGTCGAACAGGTTCAGGACTCTGCGGATGCGAAGGGTGTAGTTGATCGTGATATTACACGTGTTATCACTCCAGGGACGATTTTCGACGAGAATCTGTTAATATCAGACCAGGATAATTTTATTCTGGCAATAAATACGCATAGTTTGAGGAAGGATTATTCGATTGATTCCAGCAAAAAACTGGGAATAAGCTGGGCTGATCTCTCTTCAGGAGCATTTTACCTCTCTGAAATGACACCATCAGAATTTTTCAAGGAGATTGTTCGCATAACACCTGCGGAAATTCTCTTATCGGATAATTTCAGATATGACGAGGAGAACAACGAGATTCTTGATGCCATTACCGAGATTCCCGATTGCGCAATTTCGATTTCTGAAAAGATTTCATACAATTCGCAGCAGGGCAGACGTAAGCTCATCAATCTATTCAAAGTCAAGGATTTACAGGGTTTTGATTGTGAAGATGCTGATGTCGGACTCGGTGCAGCAGGTGCATTAATCACGTATTTTGAGAGGACGCAACGTACGAAATTGACTCAGCTTATCGGCATAAAGCGTGTATATCCGCAGAAATACATGGTTTTGGATGCAGCAACGCTTCGTTGTCTTGAAATTATAAAGAATATGGTAACTGGCAAGAAAGATAATACTCTTTTCGGGATTTTGGACAAAACTACGACACCCATGGGTGCGAGGAATTTACGGCAATGGCTGTTATCACCACTTCTCAACATTGATGAAATAAACGAAAGACTTAGCAGTATCGAGGAATTAATTGCAGAATCGAGCATCAGGGACAATCTTCGCGATGAGTTCAAGAATCTTGGGGATCTGGAGCGTCTTGCAGGACGGCTTGGAACTGGCAGATGCAATCCCCGTGATTATGCGATTCTGCGCAATGCCCTGCGTTTCATGCCGACCATCAAGGAACTGACAGATGTACTGCAAACCTCTCTTATCCGCATCATCGACGAAAACATCAGTGCTTTACATGAATTACGCAAATATCTCGATGAAACCCTTGCTGAGACTCCGCCTTTGACCATTAAGGATGGCGGAATCTTTATCGATGGTTATTCCGCTGAACTTGACGAACTGCGTAAATACGCGACACAGGGTGAAACATTTATAGAAGAATTTCGCAAACGTGAAGCAAAACGCTCGAAAATCTCAACGCTGAAAGTCGGATTCAACAAGATACAAGGTTTTTACATCGAAGTAACAAAAGCAAACAAAGACAAAATACCTGATGATTACAAAGCGATACAAACCCTTAAAAACGTTGAAAGATATACAACGGTGGAACTTAAGCTATATGAGAACAAGACTCTGAAAGCACAGAAAGAAGTCGAAGAACTCGAATACAAGATGTTTCAAGAGCTAAAAAAATTCGTCGAAGGTTGGATTCCTCAGATTCTGATGTCCGCAAAAAGTATTGCTGTCCTTGACACTCTGCAATCTTTAGCGTTTGTAGCACAGCTCAACAATTATATTCGTCCGCAGTTCTCGAATCCGGGAAGTTTTCATTTTCGCGCATCCAGACATCCGGTTGTCGAGCAGTCGCTGACAGAAGAAGAATTTGTGCCAAATGATTGCATGCTTCCTGACGAGAAACCGATAATGATACTCACCGGTCCCAATATGTCAGGTAAATCAACGTATATTCGCCAAATCTCTCTTGTAACGTTGATGGCTCAAATCGGCAGTTTCGTACCCGCGAAGGAAGCACAATTGAGTATTTGCGACAGAATCTTTACTCGTATCAGCACCGGCGATGAGCTTGCTAGAGGACTTTCAACATTTATGGTTGAAATGAGTGAAACTGCAAACATTCTCAACAATGCAACGAAAAACTCGTTGATAGTGCTTGATGAGGTTGGCAGAGGCACCAGCACGTTTGACGGTATGAGTATCGCATGGGCAATTGTCGAATATATTGCAGAACATATCAGTGCCCGTACACTTTTTGCAACGCATTATCACGAATTACCGTCACTGGCGAATATTTATAAGACGATTCAATGCGCAAGCGTCCTCGTCGAAGAGTACAAAGACGAAATTTTGTTTCATCACAAGATTATTGACGGTTCTGCGGATAAGTCTTATGGGATTTATGTTGCGCAAATTGCAGGTATGCCAGCACGCGTCGTAAAGCGAGCGAAAAAAATACTGAAAAACGTTGAGCAGAAATCACTTGACCAGGAAGGTAAACCAATTTTCATCCCACAAATGGATGGGAAAAAGAATTTTTCACAAAAAAGTTTGTTTATGTCGCCATCAGAGCAGATTGTACAACGCTTAAAAAAAATCGGTCTCAGCAAGCTCTCAGACTCTAAATTGCGAGAAATACTCGAAGAACTCAAGGACTTGGCTGACCAATCTGACCTTTACTAGTGTTCTGTCATTCTGAGCGTAGCGAAGAATCCAGGATAGGGAAACAAAAAATGTTGATTACATTTATTTAATTATGTAGGAAAAATTCTGACCTGTATCTTTATCTTTATTAGAAATTAAATTATGTATTATTCATCTGTTTGCGCTGAACTAGCCTGGATTCTTCATTCCTCTGCGTTTCATTCAGAATGACAATTTTTGTATCAGGTTCTTTGTATCTGGTGTAATAATGCGTTAGTGTTGTGAAAGTGAACAAACGGTTGAGAATTGGGATGCGCATGAGCATGTGAAAAATAAAATACGTAATAAACAAAAACGGATAAATCACAATAACTTCAGCAAATTCGCGAATGCTAACGGTAAATGATCCAAGATTCACGAAATAGCTGCTGAGATGCAGAATCTGCAAAACCGAATACGACATCGTGATAAGAATCCAAAATATGAGTAGCTGATGACTGGCTTCGATGGCTTTTTTCGGACAAAATGCGATACAACGGTTGCATGCTTCACAGCCGAATGTCCAGTACGGTATTCGCTTCTTTTTACCCGTCATTTTAATCGCATTTACTGGGCAAATATTGGCGCAAATTCCGCAGCCATCGCAACTTCTATTCGCAAAATTTAGTTTAGCAAGACAGAATCTGCCTATCAGGAAATACATAATCGAAATCGGCAGCATAAACAACCCGAATATGAACTCATAAAAGTTATTTATCGTGAAGAATGAGCTTTCCCCGCTCAGAATCATGTCTGCAAACTTGTCGAAGTATGGTTTTGATTTGCTGATGATAATTCGCGCATTCTTTTCGCGGTATCCGGGATGAACCTGAATCCAATTCGACGGCATATTCAGCGTTTTGATTCCTCTTAGATGATAACCTTTCAGAAGGAGGATAAGTGAGATTAAAAACGGACTGAAGCCAGCAAGACCTGGTGGGTGAAGCTTCCCGATGAGTATTCCGGCTCTGGTCGCGAAAACTGCTGCTTTTGTTCCTTTTGCCCTTGGTAACATCAAAGCAAAGCGAAACATCGAGTATGGCGGAGAAAAACCATGAGTCGGCATACCTAGAACGAGAAGAGTCTGTTTCCCTTTGACAATTTCATCTTTCGGATTAGCAGAATCGATTGGCTTGCAGATTGTCTCAATATCCATATCCTTTGCAGATTCCGCAATCCACGATGCTGTTCGTCCAGAATTACCAGTACCTGTAAAATAGTAAACGTTTAGATGTTTGAAAGGAGTTTTCTGACTCATCTTCTAACTCACAAACTCAGTGTTAAAAATTTTGAATACTATCGTTAAAATTCTGTTATTATGACAATGTATCAAATATTGAGGTCGTATGAAATGGTCGGTACCGTTGTTCAGAGTTTTTGGTATCCAAGTACAATTACACGGAACTTTCCTGTTATTACTTGGATTTATTGCATTAGGGCTTTTCATCATGCCTGATACTGCATTCGCATTGTTCCTTATGCTTCAGTTTTTGTCAATTTTCACAATTATTCTTCTACACGAACTATCGCATTCACTAGTTGCCATGCGATTCGGCTCGAAAGTTCGCAACATAACCCTCCTACCAATCGGCGGTGTTGCTCAGATAGAAAATATCCCTGAAAAACCCTTACATGAGATTCTCGTCGCTTTCGCAGGTCCCGCAGTTAATTTTGCATTCGTGCTTGTAGTCGGCTTGTACCTAGGAGATTTCAACATATTTATGACAAAAGCATCTGAAATTTTTAGTGCAAGTGTACGAGAACAAATACCTAAAGTAAATTTCACCGAGTTTCTGGTGTTTTTTGGGACATTTAACCTGTTTATCGGAACATTTAATTTACTGCCCGGATTTCCAATGGACGGCGGTAGAATTTTCAGAGGATTTTTATCGCTTTTCATGCCGTTTGACAAAGCAACCATCGTCGCTGTAGGTATCGGTCAATTATTCTCCCTTGCTTTCGGAGTTCTGGGAATTTTGCTGATATTCCAATATGATATGTTTTATATGGGTCTGATGATTATCATAATTGCGTTTTTCCTCGGTAGTTCGGGACGTGCAGAAGCAAGAAGCGTAATAATCAGGAGCTTGTTGAAGGGAGTTACTCTTGAACCACGAATGCTTCGGAAACCCATTGTTATAACGTCTGAAATGAAAAATGAGCAGATTTCTGTTTTGATTAATACAACGTATCAAAACATATTTCCGGTGCTTGAAAACGGCTATCTGATTGGCTTGTTGAATCGTCAGGATTTTTATAACAACATGCAAATTTTTGGAAATAATTTCAAATTGCCTGTTTTACCAGCAAAATGGGTAGCACCAGGTGTGGATTTCATTGCTTTGCTTACTGAACTTGAGAAGCAGAAAAGTTCGTTTGTTACTGTTACCGATTGGTATGGACGATATTTGGGAGTATTCAACACATCGGCATCAACAACAGTTATGAATGAACAAATTGAGAAGCGGAAGAATTTATCAATAATTGAGCGAAAGTATTTATATAGCAAATAGTTACAATATTTTGCATTATTTGCACATTTTGCATTTTCCCCTTGATTTCGCGTAAAAATTTAATAGTATTACTTTATATTGCATTATAATAAGGAAATTTATGAATTACAAAGACAAGCAACAGGATGAAAAAAAAATTGGTAAAAAGAGAACACGCACTTCTAAGATTCTCGACGAAGTAACACCAGGCAGAAAAATGAAGCTTTTAAAGCTAAAAGATAAAATAAAATCTGGTAAATTTGAATGTTATAACGGATTGCTTGACGTTTTTGAGGAAATTATGGAAGATGCAAAAAAGGATAAATATTAGGCTGTTAACTAAGCTAATTTTCCCAAAATGTGATTTTTGATTAATGTTAGCGATCTGAAATCCGCGTTTCTCATTATCAAGATGCTTCTCAAGTATATGTATATGCACATAGTAATATCATTGCGAGGTAGACAGCAGAGATAAACTCTTGATGTCAGCTTGACAGGTCGAGAGAAACGAATGTTTACATGCCCTATTGCCAATATAGTGGATAACAACCTTATCGAATGATTAAATCAGTTAAACTCCCGTTAAATTCAAGCTTTTTTTTATCAAACAATACTGAAACAGAGATGCTGTAGTTTCTGTCCTTGATTTTCGAAAGCCAAAGTCCGTCAAATGCAAAAAAAACAGAGCATTTACCGCCTGGCAGACAATCTCTGGGTGAAAAAATCTCAACAGGTAGAGATTTATAAACCATTTTGTTGTTCTGGTCGTAAATTTTGATTGAAACTGAAGAATCAGCAACATCATCCACTATAATTTCCTTGGATTTAGAGAAAAATATTATGTTAATTGTAAAATAATCCGGTATTGCATCATTGTCATTATCAATCATAAACGCAAAAGGGATGAATGAGTCGGGAATTTCAGTTTGTTGTGAAAATGCTGTCGATTGTTTGATTTCTGTTAGAATTTTTTGTGTTATCTCAATGTTTTCATACTCGAAAATCATTATAACGCGTGTATCACGATATGCCCGGATATGCAGATTCAGCATCTTATTTTGTTCGATGATACCATAAAAATCAACAGTTTCAATTTCATTCGTTTTTGCAATATCACCATTAATCCTTCTGAAACCAAGCCTGCCAATCAATTTCAGCTCAATATCGTTTGCAATTTTTCGTGTGGATTGCTTCGATTGATAAACAAAGCATTGAAAATTGAGTGAATCAAGTTTTCCAACAAATACCGAATTTCTAACGGGTAAATTGTATTTCAGTATTGATGGGACGAGAACTGAGACAGATTTACTCAGCAGTATCTTGTCGAATCCGTGTTTTTGCGTATCCGAAGCTTTAATCTTGTTAAGAATCTCGAACCAGTATTTATCAACGTTTACATAGGATGTGTATTTTGTGATTATCTCAACTGAAAACACAGAATTGCCAATTTTAAACACGTAAAATGCCCGTACATTCTGCTTTGAGTCCTGATAAAACAGATTGTTTATTTGTTTTTTATCAAGAGTTAATATTTTTTCATTTTCGAGTTTGAAATTGGATGAGATCAGCGAATTTTTGATTTCTGCAACAACAATGAAAGGGTCATTTTCAGTATAATCAAGGATTTTTAGCTTGGCTTTGTCGGTTGAGTTTGATTTTTGTAAAAAAGTAACCGCTTTCGGATTTTGGTTGTCGGATTTTACATTTTGCCAGAAATCCATAAATGATTTGCTTAAAGTTAATTTAGCATGAGTTTGAGGTAAAATCGCATTGAACGACGGTTCAGCAATTTGGAATCTGATTTTATCTTCATTCTGCGTAATGGCGAGATTTATCAGCAAGACGGTAATGAAGCAAAAAAGGAATATTGAAGCATATTTTTTCATTATAAACCCGAAACTGACATTTTATTGTTACATTTTTTTTACTTCATATACTACTGATGACATTTCAATTTATAAACAAATATGTGCAATAAATCAAAATTATTTAACCAGTGTAATAACATAAATTATAAATGTTAAGATAAGCTTCATTATTTATAAAATTGTTATACAATACCTTCAATTCTAAAAGATTTTGAAAATATGCGTTTTATAATCATTATATGTGAGTATATTTCAGGTATATTATGTTTATTATTTTGAATCAACTGATTGTTGCTTAATGAATAATGGATGAAAATAACAATAATATGAAGAAATTTAACGACGAAACATGGCTGAAAGAAGCAATTGCCTATATTTCGAATGAAATGACCGATGATGAAGTGAATGCATTCGATGCAAAACTGAAGGAAAATGCAGAGGTTTCACAAAGATTCGAGCTGTTGAAACGGATTTGGATCTTAGACAACAAAAATTTGACAAAACTTGATAATCGCTGGAATTCAATTAAACAGAGGATATACGAAGATTTTGTTCTCAGTTCATATATTCGCAAGGCAAACAACGAAAAACCTGATGAAACAACAGCTTCAATTCTAAAAAATATCGAAATCGATATGCCAGTTGACAAACAGCAAAAGCTTGAAAAAATCGCTAACTCAATCTTCCCTGATGATGAAAATTGCTGGATTGCTCCGAAAAAAGATATTTGGAACGAAGTAAAACGAATTATTTTCAAAGAAATTCGACATTCAAAAAGAAAACTGTTGCTTCAAGAAAAGAGAAAACCTCTTAAAAACGGTTCATTGCGCACAAACGGTGTAAAAAAACGCAAAATAAATCGAAGTATTCTAATAACGGGCATTGCCTCTGTCGCAGCAGTTATCATCATATTTCTCGTATTATTCGTCTTCATGCCATATAATTCAACGAAGTTCGCAACAGATGATTCAAGAGATTATGTTATTCCCGATGAAAAAGAAATAGTGAAAATCTTGCCTGATGTTGTCGATATCGACGATTCGAAAAAAGATGAAGTGATTTACCCAGAGGAAAAACCGGATTCTGAAAAAGAAATAAAAAAGAATGAAAATGAAATCGTTAAGAATCCAACTGACGATAAAAAAGATGTTGTTGATGATAACAAAACCGATAAGGTCGAAAATAAAAACAACAGTGAAGTTGATGATGAGAAAAAACCTGATGCTGTTATCGAGAATAAAACTGATAAAAATGATGAGAAAGACAATATTCCAGAAAAGACAGATCATTCTGAAGTAATTAAAGTTAGTGAAACTCAGGAATTCGTTTACGGAGCAAAATATGTCGATTTCGATCCGGAAAAACTGAAATTCAATATGCCATCAGATTTCGGTATCCCACTAACATTCATGTTTGATTCAGTCGATAACAAATTTAATTCTTACAACTTCAATTTACCCACAAAAGATAATGGTTTTAAGATTACCGTTGATAGCAAAAACAATCTGCTTGTGGATTTAGACAACGATGGTGTTTTTGAAAAACGATATAGCATCAGCTCATATAGAACATATCAACTAGATTATGATAATGAAAAACCGGCAAAATTGTCATATCGGCTTAAATTCGTACGTGATAAAAATAATTGGTCGATAATGCCCGCAAGTGGTTTTGTCACGAAAAAAGCATATATGAATAAGCCAATAATGTTGATAGATGCTAACATTAATGGCATGTTCAACGATATAAACGAGGATTATGTTCAGTTTGGCAACGAAGAGATTCAGGTTCTCAGTACAATGAACTCAGCGAATGATAATTGGGTAAAAATTCTGCCTGATGCTACTGGGCTATCGATAAAAATACTCAAGATTGTGCCCCAGAATATGGGTCTTCTCAGAATTGAATCGGAATATCAAGAAAATGTAACATTAAAATGGTTGTCTATCAAAGGTGAACTTACTTCAATAACAAAAAGTGCCGATTCAATAAATGACATTATGCTGCCGATTGGTGCATACACTGTTATCAAGGGTATTGTCGGTGATGGCAAATCAGAAATAGAATTCACTGGAAACGATAATTTCAAATTCAACATTAGTCAGAATAATGCAACATTCGTTAAAATCGGCGGAGAATTAACAATGAGTGTTGCGAAATCAAGCAATCGTGACAATAAAATGATAATCAATAGGAAAAACATTGTGTTAATGGGTCAAAATGGCGAAATTTACACTAAAATGAGATTAAAAAATAGTGGTTCTCGCATAAATAATAACTGTATGGAACTTCTGAATATTGAAAAATCATTCATAAAATCTGAAGACAATCCAAATTATCTCAGAAATGTAAATATTCAGAGCACAATTGGCAGTAATCTTATATATGTTACAATTCCGAAATTCAAAGAACCCGGGATTTATTTAATCTTCCTTGTTGAAGAAAAATTCAGCAATTTTCTCACTGGAAAATCTATAACAAGCATTCCGATTAAAACCAATGTCAAATAGTTAAAAAAAAACTTCATTTCAATCAGATTTGATGATGCATTGCACGAATTTCAATGTATCTAATTCTGGCTCAATATGAGGTGTTAATGTTTTCAGCAAGATTAAGACGTCAGTTTATTAAATTTTCAATAAGTGAAGGATTTTTTTGGCAAATCACGGTTATGACAATTGCTCCTGGTTCTGCATACTTCATTGAAATGCTTCGCATGATGGGTGCAGGCGATGCACATTACACACTTTTAACGGTTTTCATTCAATCATTTGCGTTGATGCAGATTATTTCCGCGATAATTTTGCGCAAAGTTTCGAATTTGAAGATTATGACTATGCTTACTTTCAGCATAAGTCGAATGATAATGATTTCATTCATTTTGATTATCATTTTTGCACCTCCAGAAGCAATGCTTACATTAGTTTTTATTGCAGTTGGTTTATATGCTGTTTTTTTTGGTATAGGCTCAAACGCACATATCAGCTGGATTCAGGACAGAGTTCCGAAAACTTTTCTTGGAAGATTCTTTGCCTATCGCGAGATGTCAATCAAAATAGCGGTCTTGACAGTAGGATTTATTGTCGCGATATTTTTTGACCTATTTAGAAATGCTGAAAAGGGATTCAACCCATATATTCGGGATTTAGTAACTGTGCCAGAATTTTTTAATATGAATAATCAGAAAATTGCATTAGTTATCGTATTTGGTCTTGGCATAATTGCAGGATTGATTTCTATTTATTATTTATCAAAACAACCGGAATCATCATATCGTACTAAAAATACTCAAAAACTTGGTAAATATCTTACAGAACCTCTAAAGAATAAACAATCGAGAAAACTTTGGTTTTTCTTTCTTTATTGGAGTTCAATGGCTTTTATAGGCTCACCTTTTTGGCTTCCATTCATGCTTGGGGATCTAAATATGAGTTTTATTGGTATCCAGTTATATGGTGCAATAAGCACAGTTGGATGCGTGTTGATTGTTCGGAAAATTGGGAAAATGATTGACCGATTTGGTCCATTTACGGCTTTTAGAATTGCAATTATCCTTGGATTTGTAAATCCCTTTTTCTTTGTTTTTGCAACAGCTGACACAAGCTGGATAATATTTATTGAAGCTGTTACTAGTGGAATTTCATGGGGTATTGTTGCAATTTCAAGCTTCAACATGATGTTAGTGAATTCACCAAAAAACAACAAAGAGATTTATCTTGCTGTGTTTGCAATTGCTCCTGCAATTGGTGCTATTATCGCTTCATCAATGAGTTATCCGGTTATAAAAATCGCAGATTCACTTGTATTATCATATTCATCGTATAGAGTTGTATTTGCTCTTACAGGTATAATGCGTTTATCAGCATTGATTCCGCTAATATTGCTTTTTCGGCATAAAAGTGTAAATCTACCGATAAATAATAACAATTCATATAAATAAATTGTATATATAATGAAAGTAAAAGTATTATATAAGCATAGTTAGTCTTTATTGCATCTTGCTTATGACGTTTTGAAGGGGTTAAGCGTTAAATGCCTATTGAGTTTACACTAGTTGACAACGAAGCAACATTTCGATCAGTTTTGAATGAGTTCGAGAAACAAAAACCAGAGAAATTAGCGATTGACACA
>CAYZQB010000021.1:0-26335 GCA_964480395.1 uncultured Planctomycetia bacterium | reverse complement strand
TACTGAGGTTTTCAAGGGGCAAATCGAGCTTAATGAAGTTGGTTACATCAATGTCAAACCGGGCTTGACATATACTAATGTTGATGGTGTTTTTGCTTGTGGCGATGTGATGGATGCACGCTACCGCCAGGCAATCACTGCTGCGGGTACCGGCTGCATGGCTGCAATCGATGCTGAACGCTGGCTCGCGGAACAGGGCATCGATTAATTTTTCTTTAATCTCAATGAAATATTGAACTTCATATTAAAATCTCATATTAAAATAGATGAAATCTTTCAGGGAGGATATTATGAGCTTACTAAAACAAACACAGCCTTTACTTTCGCAGTGCTAGGTTAACTCGAATGCTGAAGGATTATTACCATTCAACATAATTCATTAATACGAGGATAAAATGCATATCATGAATTTGATTGTCCGTTCAGAGAAAATCGGAGATGAGGATGCAATTTCAGAAACAGTTTTCAAAGCTTTTGACTCAGCATCTGAAGCAAAGATAGTTAAGGTTATGCGTCGTGATTATCATGCCTTCAGCCGGAAATATTCCGTGGTTGCTTGCATCGGTAATGAAATTGTTGGTCATACATTGTTTTCGCCATGCAGAATAAGACTTCGCGGGAAGTTTGTACAGGCACTAGTCGTTGCGCCTGTTGCCGTTGTTCCTGAGTATCAACGCAAAGGGATTGGGCAGGAAATGATGAAGTTTGGACATGCTCTTGGTGCTGTGGATGGGTTTGCCCTTTGTTATCTTCTGGGGCATCCTGAATATTATCCGCGGTTTGGCTATAAGCCGTGTTTCGGACTTTCGCAAGCCAAAGTCGATGTTGAGAAACTGCCTGTGCCTGATATTTCGCTTATGCCTTCACCGGTAAAGCAGGCAGATATTCCCTGGCTTGTAACACTTTTTGAGAAGGAATTTTCGGATATTGATTTCAGCTTACATTGGGGTGCAAATCTTGCGGAATGGCACATGGACGGTTATGATGCGGCTATCTGGCGTACAGAAGAAGGAAGACGGGTTGCTTATTCTGTTGCAAGGACTGAAACCAAGCAGTTTAAACTCATGCTTGCAGAAGACGGATATTATTTGCGACAGATGATTTACAAACTCAAACCGCAAGTTTTGTTACAACATCGAGCAGGTTGGCTTGGGAAGCAATTGAAAGATGAAACGTGGATTTCTTTTAAGACGTGGTTCAGCAAAGCAGCGATGGCAGTTGACCTTGGTTGCGGTGTGCTGGATGATTTTCTGAAAAAAGTTGATTTTGAAAAGGATGAGCCGGGATTTACCGCCTGGCCCCTTGCAATCATCGAATAAGGAGAAATGTAAATGTGTAAAGATGCAAATTTTAGGTCAGAAAATATCATAATATCATGGTTACTTGAGAATTGCGAGTTTCGTAAGGTCGAATCTGCAGAATTTATATTCGATCGCATGGAATCGCAGTCTTATCAGTGTTTGCCTTTGTTGTATAAACCTTTTAATCCTCAAATGCGAATGCATTTTAGTGATCGTGGATCAATACTTGACTTTTCGCTTGTTACTGGTCCGGGTGTGATTCTTGATGTTGGTCCCGGCGACGGATGGCCCATACTTTTGATTGCACCTTTTGCTAAGAAAGTTATAGGAATTGAACCGTCATTGAAACGTGTTGAGATATGCCGTGAAAATGCTATGAAACTTGGAATTACAAATGCTGAATTTGTGCATATTGAAACTGCAGAAAACCTTCCTTTTGAGGATAATTTCTTTGATGGTGTAACAGCATCGTCTTCGGTTGAGCAATCGCCTGATGTTAAGAAGCTTCTGAGTGAAATTTATCGTGTTTTGAAACCTGGCGGAAAACTCAGGATGTTCAATGAAACACTTGAGCGATATCGGGATGGAAAAGAGTATGAAATTTGGGTACATGCTGAGAATGCTGAAGTAGTGGATTTAATTTTTTATGAAAGATTTATTGATGAGGAGTTTGTTAGGCAGTTCAGACTGAGTACGACGATTACAAAAGCTGAATTATTGCAAATTTTTGATGGGCAGAACTTATCCATTGAATTCAAAAACATCAGCACCGATATGCTGGATGAAATCAAGGACAGAATCACAGATTCCGTTGTTATGCTGACAGAGCATCCTTCGCATTCAACAATGCAGCGAATTCTGCATGAAGTGGGATTCAGCAACGTTATAACAACAGTCAATGGTGGAGATTTCGCTGAAAAGTTGTTTGATAATGTCGGTGATGCAATGAATTTTACGACTTTGAAGGATGTTGACAATTATTTACGTCCATTGGTTAAAACTGTCATTGAAATTGATAGCATCGGTGAATCTGCGATGATTACTGCCGTGAAGTGATTTTCAAATGTATGCAAACTATGTTTAGGAATGTTTAATACGATCGAAGCCAGAATTTTGCTGATATGCAATGATTTTGCCGAGTTTCGGATTGAGAAAATATATCAGATTTTTAACGGACTGCCAACTTTCGTCAAGTGTAAGAAGGTTGATGTTTTTTAGGGTTCGGCTAAGTTTTCCTGTTCTATGATTCCATTTATTCATCCGAAAATCGAAGAAATCCCTGATTTCACCTGCGTCAGGAAGTATAAGAATCTTGATTAATTCTGAAGATTCGCTTTGGAATTCTTTGTCAAACCAGTCTGGTTCCGGTTTTGGCTTGAATTGCATGATATGCGGCACAAAAACTTTTTCGGAAATCGGATTGAAGTAAAGGGCAAATGTAAATAACTCTGAAAGTTTTGTTTTATATTGGTTTATTAGATTCCGGTCGAAAACAATAACATTTTCTGTATCGGAAAGCTTGAATCCGATGAATTTCAACTCGGTTGAAGCATGGGTTTCAGGATTTTTAAGATTAACCGCATTCCGAAAATCATCATAATAAGTCATCAGAATTTTCTGGGAAAAAGCAACATATTCATATTCTGCCTTAATATCCTGTTCAGCATCGAGATAAAGCTGGAATTTAACTTCAATATCGATTTTAACATCCTTGATAATCTCAGGATGCTGGATTTCCGGCAGTTCGAACTCGATTACATCCTTCATGGGCTTAAATTGCTTCATTTTGACGGAGATAGGCGGTTTCGCATTACCAAGAAATGTGATTTCATCAGGATGCACAAGCTGCTCTGATAAAACCTCAAGCAGCAACGGCTTCTCGCCTGCATACACAAAAATACCCGAAAATTTGTTCGATTCCCGCTCATAATATCTTTTTATGTTACATTCTCTTACTTCCGGTAATTTGAATAGATTTGTCGGGTCACGCTCAAGAATAATGCAGACAAGCTGGTGGGTAGCGAACATTCTGGGTTGAAATTTCTTTGAGAGATGGAGGAAAGTTACAGGTAATGTTGAGAATTCATCCCAGGTTAGACTTTTGTGTAATAATTCAGCAATTACTTGGAAATTCTCTTGTTCAAACGCGATTAAAGTGCGTTCAATTCGTGCTTTCCAGTGAGCGGTTGTTGTTAGAATCAAGTCTAGGAACAAACATTTCTTCTCGAGAACATTAAATGTCGATAAATTCTCAAGCAATTTAAAATGTTCTAAATCCGAGAAAAAATCCTCATCAAAATCACAATTTTCCGCGAGCTGTCCCACTGCAAAGCAATCAGAAACATTATTTGCAGGTTCATCTTTTCTTTCACAGATTGAGTAATGAAGATCAGCCAGCACATTTATCTGCTCAATATCCCCATAGTAATATCTGGAAAGTTTTTGCAGAAGTGAATCGGTAAGTTTGAAAGAAATATATCGTTTCTTCATGAATGCGACCTGTAAAACAAAACTCGTAGGATTGAAGATTTTTTACCATGAAATTAATAACTCTTGTTTTCATATTTTTTCGAATAACGTATAAAAGTCATCAAAATTTTCATTCTCAACATTAACTGTCCGGTTTTATGAGCAATCGCAACCATGCTGGATTTCCTATCATTATAGCAATTCTATTAATGCTGATTTGCGGAAAAGCACACGCTCAGCTTGATAGCATTCCTGACAATCCTGATAATGCCAATGATACAACGCTTGAGGATGCAGAGCTTGAGGATAAGACACTGATACTTGAGACGGAAGACCGTGAAGTAACACTCAGCTCATGGGAAGAGAAAATCAAGGACATTAAAGAAGATGTTTTTATCAATTGTCGAATTTACGTTATCCCAGCACGGTTTATTCTCAGATATCAAGCATCATTTCAAGGAAAAGCAAGAGATTTGCGGGTAAGCGGCGACAGCGCAGTACTCTGGCAGGGAATTGACGAAAAGGAGAAAGATTTTGTCGAGTTTTATGTCAAAGGGAACATCAGACTTGAATGGGGGAACGATTTACTCAGAGCGGACGAGCTTTTTTTGTCGCTGAAGTATCAGCAGGGAGTTTTGCTGAATTTCCGAGGTATTTTCTACGACGAGGAAAACGAAGCAGAATACTTTTTACGTGCACAGGAGCTGCGACTTTTATCGACGAATACTCTCGAAGCGGATAATGCTGTTGCTTCTTTGACTCCTTTTGCAATCCCTTGGCTCAGTCTTCATGCGGATAGACTGCAAATTTTGCCCAAAGGGAAAGAGCGCCTGCTTGATTTAGAAAATCCCGGATTATTTTTCAGAGATACAAAAATTTTACCCTTACCTAATTTTGAAAAAAATCTTGATGCACCAAACGCTATCAAAGACATTCACTTCAACAGGTCTGCTCATCGTGGTTTTGCAGTATTATCTAAATTCGATTTATCCGTTATCGGTTATGATTTACTCAAGCTCTATAGAGTGATGGACAGACCGACTCGAAATCAAATACTTGGGAATCTCGACATATACACATCCAGAGGTGTTTCACCGGCAATAAACTGGCGTTATAAAGGTGAATACAGCATTTTAGGGATAAACACATGGTATTTGTACGATAACGGTTTTGATACCAAACGTAATAGAGATATCGGTTTTTACCCTCTTGATAACAGCAACAGAGCAAAGTTCGAATTCTGGTATTTACATATGTTTCCAAACGATCTTAGGTTTTCCGGTCAGGTTTCATGGTGGTCGGACGAGAATTTACTACGTGAATTCTTTGAATCCGAGTTCAAGATTCAGAAAAGCAGGGATACTTTTGCAGAATTAAGCCAGTACAGCACACAAGTAGGTTTTAGGCTTTTTTACAGGCAACAATTGAACGAATTTATTGAGACTATTGAATATAAACCGCAGCTTAAGGGTTATATTTTCCCGATTTCAGTATTCGACTTCTATAATAGTGAATTATATCTGCACCTCGACACAGATTTCTCTGAAGTGGCATTTAATCCCGGTGAAGATTCTATCTCTGCTGGTTCACAGACTAACCGGCTTGTATTAACACCCGGCATAACAAGAACTTTGGATTTCGATTATTTTTCGCTAATGCTAAGATCATATTTAACGACCGGCTGGTATGACTTTGATTATAAATTGATCGACCAGCACGAACCCGATTGGTTGACATTTAAATCTGAAGCTGTTATCAGGACTTTTATTTACAAGGATTTTCCTGATTTTAAATCAAATTTCTTCAATATCTCAGGATTAAAACACATAATTATGCCTGAATTCTCTTATGTCGGTCAATATCCAAACAATTTCTATAACAACAAGAAATTTAAGGATTTTCATACTTATGATGAAATTGATCCGGTAATCAGATATGACGTAATAATATTCTTACTAAAAAACACTTTGTTTTCGCACAGAAATGCCAAAATGATTACCTTTTTAGATTTGCTCCTTGAACAAACCTTTTATATTTACCCCAACAGAGACAATGAAAGCAAAACTCTTGGCGACCTTTACGGCAGATTCATTATGAATCCGTTTGATATTCTGAGATTGAATGCGGATATGCGTTTCAATTCTGGTACTGGTGTTTTCGAGCGTTGGAGTGTGGGTTTTGACGTAAACTTTGAAATAATCAGTTTCGGGCTTGAGCAAAGATATATCAGAGATGTGAGTGTAATCTCAAGCTTTAATACATCATGGAATTTTTCGCCGGTTTACTCATTCAGCATGAATGTCAATTATGAGATTGAGAAATCGGATATCCAGCAATTCGAGTTTTCGATTGAGAGGAGATTCTCAGCGTTTGCAATAGGTTTTACCTTCCGAAGAGACATTCCTTATGATGACACGGTTTATATTTTCACAATTGTGCCTACTGGTGTTTTTGCTTCAAAGAACATTTCAGTATCTTCGCCTGAAACCCCAAAATAACGCTTTTTTCAACGATATATGATAATTGAAAAGTCTAACCTGTCTTCAAATACAATATTTTATTGCTTGACAGCACTTTTTAAGTTTGATAATCTACATAAATCGAATTACCTATCATTATAATTCTGTGTTTGATGATTGTTTTTCAAGCGCAGCACAGCACAAATACCTCAAAAGCTGATTTCATTTACCAAATTTTCGATTTGCGCAATCATATTTCGCGCAGAATACTTTTTCAAACAAAAATATTGTGAATAAAAATCTTCGAGGTAGTGAAATTTTCAAAGACAGGTAAACCTGTTTTTTCTTTCAACGTTGGCAATAGGTACGCAAGCGTACTTTTTCTCACAGCGTTGGCAGTAGGACTCAAGAGTTATATGTCCTATTGACATTAGCATAAAGAAAAGCTTGTTTACATGCCCTATTGACAGTGTTGTAAACTTAAAGCAACGAGGTTGCATGACAAAGCATCTATACATTATTGACGGACATCACAGGATTTTCAAATCTTACTATGCAATAGCTCCCGGCTTGACGTCGCCTGCGGGAGCACCAGTTAATGCTGTTTATGGCTTTGTCAGCACGTTGATAAAATTGATTAGAACTCGGAAACCTGATTATCTTCTTGTCGCCTTCGACTTACCCGGAAAAACATTTCGCAACGATATTTACGAAGATTACAAAGCGACGAGAAAAGTACCACCTGAGGATTTAATCGAGCAGATACCGATTATTCAGGATGTTTTGCGAACACTTGGGATTCCACAGATTTCTTTGGTGAATTATGAAGCAGATGATGTGATTGGTGCTGTTGCAAAGCAATGGAGCAGCGAAAACTTGAAAGTCTGGATTGTTTCTGGTGATAAGGATGCGAAACAGCTTTTGTCTGAAAATATTGCGATTTTTGATGTTGATAAAAATATTGAATTTGGCGAGAAGCAACTGTTTAAAGCTTGGGGAATTAAGCCTGTACAGGTGATTGATTATCTTGCGATGGTCGGTGATACTTCAGATAATGTACCTGGAATTCCGAAAGTAGGCGAAAAAACAGCTCTTCCGGTGATACAGAAATACGGCACACTTGAGAATATTCTGGAAAATGCGGACAAAATTGCTGTTGATGATGAGCTTGAAATTCGCGGGAAAGCTGGATTTGCTGAAAAACTACGTGAAAATACAGAAATCGCAAAAATCTCAAAAAAGCTTGTAACAATCAAGACTGACTTGGATTTACAGGTTAAACTCGACGAATGTGAATACACAGAACCTGAGTCCACGAAAGTTCTAAAACTTTTTAAGGAGCTTGGATTTAACACATTTATCCGAGAATTACAGCTTTTGAGGAAAGTCAACGAGCAGATTGAGACTGATTATATCTGCGTCAATACTGATGAAACTTTTGAGAAATACAAAACCGCAATGGCAAAAGCTATTGAAAATCAAGGATATTTTGCATTCGATACCGAAACATACAGCACTGGTGCATTAAATCTCTTTCAGGATAATAATTCTGAAAACAACCTTTCACTTTTCCAAAACAGCGAAAAAAAGAATGAAAAAAAGCTAAAAATTGACCCAATTGACAGCGAAGTAGTCGGCTATTCCGTATCGTTTGCCCCTAATACCGGATATTACATCCCTTTAATCGCTCCAGAAGGTGAGAAAATCCTCGATAAAAACAGAATTATTGACCATATAAAACCGATTCTTGAGGATGAAACGGTTGGTAAAATCGGGCATAATCTCAAGTTTGACATTCTCGCAATAAGAAATCTTGGGATAAATCTCAAAGGAATCAAGGCGGACACGCTTGTTGCTGCTTATCTGCTCAACCCCGGCAAATCCAAACTCAGTCTCGATAACCTTGCTATTGAAATACTTGGTAGAAACACGATTAAAATCACCGAATTAATAGGTGAGGACAAGAAAAACCAGATAACTATGGCGGAAGTACCGCTTGAGAAGATTGCCCCCTATGCTGCTGAGGATGCTGACATTTCCTACCAGATTTTCCTGAAACTTTGCGAAAAACTTGAAGAATCAGGACTGACAAAACTTGCTGAGGAGTTGGAATTCCCTCTCGTCTCCGTTCTTAGCGACATCGAAAGTCAAGGAATGAGACTTGATACCGAATTTTTGGTTGATTTTTCAAACGAATTGAAAGACATGATTGAAACCTGTAAGAAAGTGATTCACGAGGAAGCAGGATATGAATTCAATATCCGCTCAACAAAAGAACTGCAAACGCTGCTCTTTGAAAAAAGAGAATTTCCTATCGTGAAAAAAACTCCGAAGTCAGGTCCGTCAACCGACGAAGAAGTGCTGT
Source organism: uncultured Planctomycetia bacterium (assembly GCA_964480395.1). Classification (GTDB taxonomy): domain Bacteria; phylum Planctomycetota; class UBA8742; order SKZP01; family CAYZQB01; genus CAYZQB01. Next base: position 17,741 of record CAYZQB010000021.1, on the reverse strand, counting down.
CCGATTTAGCGGTGCAATTCCCCGATGACAAGCTTTTACCTTCGATAATCGAATATCGAGAGCTTTACAAACTTAAATCCACATATTCGGATGCTCTGCCCAAGCTTGTAAACGCAAAAACCGGAAAAATTCATACTTCGTTCAATCAATGCGTTGCTGCAACAGGCAGACTGTCGTCAACTGACCCGAATCTGCAGAATATTCCTGTTCGAACTGAGATGGGACGTAAAATCCGCGGTGCATTTATTCCTTCTTCCGATGAATTAATATTTATTTCTGCCGATTATTCTCAGGTTGAGTTGCGATTATTGGCACATTTCAGCAAGGATGAAGTTCTGGTAAAAGCGTTCAACAAAGACAGGGATATTCACAAAATTGTCGCTTCCGAGATTTACGGCATTGACCAAGGATTTATTACGCCGGAAATGCGTAGTATGGGTAAAACCATCAACTTCAGCGTGATTTACGGTAAAACCCCGTACGGATTATCGAAGCAGATGCATATTTCCTTCAAAGAAGCAAAAAGTTTCATTGATAATTATTTCGCGCGTTTCAGCGGTGTCAGACAATATTTTGACGATGTTCTAACGTCTGCTCGTGAAAATGGATTTGTTTCGACAATTCTCGGAAGGCGAAGATTTCTGCCTGAACTCAAGATACAAAACAAGCAGAAGTCGGCACAAGCGGAACGTGAGGCAATAAATACGACGATTCAGGGTTCAGCAGCGGATTTGATTAAGATTGCAATGATTCAAGTACAAAAAACGATTGAAACTCTAAAACTCGACTTGCACATGGTTTTGCAGATTCATGATGAGCTTGTGTTTGAAGCACCAAAGGAGAAGGCACAAGAATATTCGAAAATTATTCGCAATTTGATGCAGGATGCGATGCAACTTGCCGTTCCATTGAAAGTTAATATAAAAATCGCAGAGAATTGGGCGAAATTGAAATAAGAAATTTTAATTTATTACATATTTTTTCAGGACAAAATGATAACAATTGGTTTATATTCTGACATTGGCAGCGGAAAAAGTTTTGTAGCAGAACTATTCCGCAATTTCGGTGCTTTCGTGATTAATGCCGACAGAGAGGTTGCAAAACTGCTATCAACTGAAGATATAAAGCAAGAAATCCAGCAGCATTTTCCCGATGCTGTTAAGGGTAGCAAAATTGATAAAGGTTATTTGGCTCGAAAGGTCTTTGCAGACAAAACAAAACTTATCGAGCTTGAGGATATAATTCATCCACCTGTCAAAAAAATTATCTGGCAGAAATATCGCGAAGCTGCGAATGATAGCACCGAGATACTCGTTCTCGATATTCCACTTCTGTATGATTCGGAGTTTGAGGATATCTGCGATGTGAAGATTTTCATTGATACAACTGATGATGTACGTTTTGAAAGACTTTATAAAAATCGCGGTTTGTGCAAGGACGAAGTGCTTAAACGTGAAAAATTTCAACCAGCTCACGATCTGAAAAAGCAAAAGGCAGATTTTGTTATCACTAACTCCGATGACAAACTTCACACCGAAGAGCAAGTAAAACAAATTTTAACAATAATCCGGAAAAACTCATAACAAGGAGCTATTTATGACAAAAGAAAAAGAAGAAGTAAACGAATCAGTCAAAAAGGAAAAAACAAAAAGTAAAACACCAAAGAAAATGACAGACGAAAAAAACAATGGGTTACCATCAATTCCCTGGTCTAGTAATATTGATAGTTCGGTTTCATTTTCCGATCTTGAGATTCCACTAGCAACTAAACCAGTTCGAAATGTAAAAGTTATCCAGCCAAAATCGAATCCGTCAGGAGTAAACCTGATAAAACTCGATAAGCAGATCAGCACAGAACCTGTTAAACCTATTGCTTATAAAACTGTTGGGAAAAAACCTAACGCTGAGCTAACTCCTGTTATTTCATCAGAAAAAAATGTTTCACTGGATAATGTTGATAATGAAGATCAGGACAACATTTTAAGCAGAAAACCAGTTATCGTCAGCGGAATAGACAGAAATAATCGCAACGGTGCAAAAGCAATTATTAAACCTGCTATTCAATCATCTGCTGTTCCAAGAAAAGACAGGAATGACGACAGATTCAGAGATGCTGAGAAAAGACCAGTTCGAAAAAGTCTTGAACCACGAGACGATGAACTCGAAGCGAAATACGATGAAATTAAGAAAAAGCATGAAGAAGAAAAAGTTTTGATGCGCGAAAATAAAATTAATGAACTTAAAAAACTTGCAGAAGAAGAAGGCATCAACGGGATTTCAGGATTAAACAAAGAAAATCTGATAAATAAAATTCTTTCCGCACGTGCAAAAAAAGAAGGGCTTGAGTCGGTTGAAGGTGTTCTCGAAATTCTAAACGATAATTATGGATTCTTACGTTCTGTTGAGAATAATTATCTTTCAGGCACAAACGATGTTTATGTTTCACCGTCGCAAATTCGAAGGTTCGGCTTGAAAACCGGTTTATTCCTTAAGGGTTTTGCGCGTCAACCAAAGGGAGAGGAAAAATACTGGGCAATGCTTAGAATCGAGGAGATTAATGATAATCCGCCCGAAGAATATCTCAAGATGACTCCTTTTGACAATCTTATTCCGTATTTTCCTACCGAAAGATTTATACTCGAAACTGATCCGAATATTTTTGAAACGCGAATTATTGATTTGATTTCACCAATCGGCAAAGGTCAGCGTGGTCTCATTGTTTCGCCGCCCAAGGCAGGTAAAACCATAATTTTGCAAAAAATTGCAAATGCAATTACGATTAATAATCCGGATTGTAAGCTTATTGTTCTTCTAATCGATGAACGTCCTGAAGAAGTAACTGACATGAAGCGTTCAGTTCAGGCAGAGGTTGTATCTTCGACGTTTGATGAACCCACGAGCAAACATACAAAGGTTGCTGACATGGTCATCGACCGCGCAAAACGTCTTGTCGAATTCGGTCTTGACGTTGTTATTCTGCTTGACTCGATTACAAGACTCGGTAGAGCTTATAATTCTGAAGCACCGAAGTCGAACAAGATTCTCACAGGTGGTGTCGATTCGCAAGCACTGCAGAAACCGAAGAAATTTTTCGGTGCAGCACGAAATATCGAGGGTGATGGTCATGGTTCATTGACAATTATTGCTACAGCATTGATTGATACCGGCTCGAAAATGGATGAAGTTATTTTCGAAGAGTTCAAGGGCACCGGCAACATGGAAATCGTGCTTGACCGACGCCTTGCTGACAAGCGCATTTATCCCGCAATCGATATCAAACGTTCAAGCACACGAAAAGAAGAGCTTCTCATGAGCCCTGAAGAATATAAAGCTGTCGTGGATATCAGAAGGCAGGTTTACGACATGGACGATATTGAAGCGATCCCGTTGATGAAGAGTAAAATGGCGAAATACGAAAAAAATGTACTTTTCTTACTCAAAGGCGGATTATTCAAAGCATAAATCGGTGAGTAAAAGAAATGGTGAGGAAACTTAAGCCAGTTTTTCGGATTTATCACCCAATTATTTTTAATTGTGGAGATACTCAAAAGCCCGTTAATATCGAAGATTTTGATGATGCTGTACCGAAAATCGATGAAGCGGAATTCGGCTTCGGCAAAGGTCGTTTCATTCTCAGACGTGCAGAGGAAAATCCAAATAAAACTTTCATCGCTGTTGAAGCTGTATCAGCATTATTTCTGAAAACTCTCGCTAAAGCCCAATCCCTCAATCTTTCAAATCTCTACCTCGTCCTGGGTGATGCCCGGCTTGTATTCTCGCTTTATTTATGCAGGGCAAAACTTGACACTGCATATTTTCTTTTCCCAGACCCATGGCATAAATCTAAGCATCAGAAACATCGAATGATTACCGAGAAAACTCTGCCATATTTAACGAAATTGCTCAAGGACACTGGCAGACTCGTTATCCGAAGCGATAACCATATTGTTTTGTTCGATATTTTCAGCAATTTGACAGAATCTGGCTTAAAATTGCAGTTGCTTGAATGGAATGAAAATCTTGATAATGCATTGACAGAATGGGAAACTAGGGCAATTAACGATGGTAGAAAGATATTGCATGCTGAATTCGTGAAACCCACGGAATACATAAATTCAACGCTTCAGCCTTTATTCGACGAAAGACAGATAAGTTACAGACGATTTGTTGATGGTAAAATAAAATATTTCAATTCTGTTGCAGATGCGGATTTTGCTGAGTTCAACGTTCTAAAAATTCCTGATAATTTATTTCTCTGATTTCTTTAAGCTTATTTTGGCTTGGTTTGTTGTTCACCATCAACAGGCTTTTCGTTATTATCTGATTCATCAGTTGGATATTTATCCTTAAGCTTATTCACAAAACGTTCAATATCGTCAGGGAAAAATCCCATCGCTTTGTAAATCCTGTCGATTGACTCAAGTAAACCTTCGTCGCCAGGTGTCATTTTGTAACATTTAACGAGTTTCTCTAGAGCGTCCTGAAATAGAGAATTTTCCAGCAGGATTCGTGAAGTTAAAACCAGACATGTGCCATCTTGGTCGTCGGTTTTAAGCTTTTCGATAGACTCCAGCAGTTTTTTTATTTTATCGCTTTCCTCCACTGGAATAACCTTGAAAAACGGCTTTACTTGAGCGACCCTTGGCATATCGGTTCTTTCGACGTACCAATAATAAAGTATTCCGGGCTTTATCCCAACTTTTTCGATTTCAAGAGCGATTGATGTAGATTCTGTGGTGAATGTACCGATTTCTTTGCCTTCAAAAAATAAATGCAATTTGTACAACACTTTGTCTTTGGTTTCAGCATCGTTAAGGTTGAGTCCATCAGGCGTTTCCCATGTGAATAATACTTTGTCAGCGTGGAACAGATGCGTATTTCGCGGTGAAATCGGGAAAGGATGATTTGGGTCTTTGCGTTCGCGTGTGCCTGCAACAGCGGATAAAATTGGTTTACCGTCATTTGAGTTGATATTTTTGACAATTGCTTCATTAACTTTGCTGAGATCGATTTTTTGCTTTTCTGCTTCGTCAGATACCGAAATAATGAGAGTTTCCTCAGGTTTCAGAGCGTAATAAATCCCGCTTTTCTTATAAACGATTGAAACCTTCCCACTTTTCGAAACCACGATTTTATCACCTTCGAAAAGTGTCAGATCGACTTTGCATTTATCCAGCGTGCCATCCTTGCGAAACACTTTATTCCTGCCTTTGCTGAAAGTTATGATAGCGAGGAATTTTTCTGTATCCGCATTATCATCCTTTGATTTATCATCAGCTTGAAATAATACGCTGTTGTCATTAAAATCTATTTTCACAACATTCTGCTCGAAATCTTGATTAGGAACAGTAATCGTAGTGTTTGTATTCGAAGAAATTGACATTGAATTTATTTCTGAAGCCAAGCATTCATCAACACAAAAAAAGCATAGAAATACTGAGACGCCAATTATCCCAAGTATCACAAATTCTATTTTTTTGTTCATGATTCACCTATCTATCCATGAATTTTTATGTTTTCAACACAATGCAAGTATCAATGAGATATCTTTTTATAATCACCGATAAAGACAAACGGCGACCAAAAATATGGTGCTGAATACTTCTTGCTGCTTATCATCGATTTCTTCGCCAACGCTAGCGCAGATGCTATCGATTCACCGGTTTTTATATGTGAATTATAAAAATTATTCATAAAGTCAGCAGTTGATGCGTCGTCAACGCTCCAGAGCGAGACAACCATGCGTTTTGCGCCTGCATACATAAATGCCCGTGTTAACCCCTCAAGACCTTCACCTTCAATGATTTTCCCGAGTCCTGTTTGACATGCTGACAATACGACAAGATCCGCTTTAAGCATCATATTATAAATCTCGATCAGATAACAGAATCCATCTTCTTTGCTCTCAGGATTTGTAGATAAAACAAGTCCTGAAAATGCCGGATTTTCCTCCGACAAAATACCATGAGTCGCAATATGCAAATATTTCGCATCGGTTGCCATCTTTTTGAACATATCTTCGTTGGCATCCTCGCGCAGAAATATGTTTAAGGTCATCTCGTCTTTGAACAGGTTGGCAATGCTTGTAACTTCTCGATTAGTATTTGGTAATGGCGGAAAAATGTTGCCGAAAATCGTTCTTTCGCTGTGTCTACCAAGTGCTGAAATCTTCTTATTCAGTTTTTCAAACTCATCAGGAAAAATTGGATCGCCGAATGCAACATAATCCATCATTGCCTTTGATGCCGTTTCATTTTTCAGATTCATCATGAGCATTACCGTTGCTGATTGTATGTAACTGATTGAATTTACCCGAGTTATAAGATAGGGAATCGATGCCCATGTGTGTTTAATTTCCTCAGGAAGCACAGAGATTGAGAGTGTTTCAAAAGGCAGATAATGCAAGATACCCGAAGGTGCAATGATTAACTCCGTGCTGATACTTAATTTTCGTTTAACTTCCCCAAGCAGGATTTCGCCAAGTGTTGATGCTGATTTATAAAAATCATTCAGCGTTATAGATGACCCTGAAATAATTAAATCTCTGTGATAATTTACTTTAAGACTGATTTCCTGAATTGCTGGTAAAACATGGATTTTATACTCGGAATTAGTTATCTCAAAAAGATAGGATGAATTTTCTCCGAGGAAAAATGACAGAAACACAGCATTTTTCGATAAATTTGATTGCACATCAGCAACGTTTGCAATTTTCGGTGCAACAAGTGAGGAGAATCGCGGAGAAGTTGTCAGCATCTTATTGCGAATCGTCTGATAATCGAGTGTCAATTGATTTATCTTGTTTTTCAGTGCTGTGATTTGTTTTTCATCTGGCAATGGTTGTGTCTGCTCATTCTGAAGCGTTTTGTTGCATGACGCAAGTGTTTCGATAATCTGCAGTTCTTCTTGCTTGAGTTTTTCATCGACATTCAGATTTATTCCCGTTCGGACTTCGGACAATTTGTCCACAAAAGCACGAGCCTTGCCCGATTCCGCCCAATAAAATGCTTTATCGTATTTTTTCAGTTTGTATGCAGTTTCGACGAGTTTCTCAAATAAGATTCGATTTTTCGAGTTCAAAAGTGCTTTATTATCTCTATCGAGAATTTCTGTGCGAACCTGGTCAGCGGTCTCAGCAGCTTTGGAGTAGAGTTGGTATGCTTTTTCAAGATGTTCCAGAGCTTCCTCGGTAAGAGCATATTCGATTAAAACCTGATGCATGAGAAACGGGTCATTGAATTTATTCACTGCTGTATTGAATGCTTTGTATAGAATCTCAGCAGCATCTTTGGCGTTGTCTGAAAGTCGTAAATACTTACCGAGTTCGACTGTAAGCTGGAGATTATAAGACGGATATGTTTTACCGAGAAATTCCATCGCCATTTTACTATAAACAACCGCTTTATCATTTAAGTTGAAAATCGAGTATAATTTCGCAATGAAATCGTAAACCTGCGCTTTAATTTTCGGAATTTGCAGCTTTGTGCTGTCTGATTCGATGCTTATTAAAATTTCAAGTGCGGTTTTCAATGATATATCAGTTTTTTTGTTTACATGCACTTTTACACGTCTGAGCTGGGTGATAATCACATCGGGTTTATTCGCAATTTTTTCAGCAATTTTCAATGCGTTATCGAAATTGAGCAACGCAGCATCAAGGTTTCCGATAATGAGAAAAATATCACCGAGTGCAATTAAAGAGTTCAACTCCTCCCTAATGTATTGCCCCTGACGTGCAATTTTTATTGAATCGCTAATAGCATCAAGAGCAAGACCGTATTGCCCCTTGAATTTGTATATTTCTGCTTTGAAGCGTTTCATCCTTGCCTGCAATCCTTGGTCAATTTGCCCTGTAAGGATGTTTTCGGCATTAGCGAGAGATTTCTCAGCATCTATAGATTTCCCAAGCGTCAGAGAACTTTTTCCTGAGATCATCAGAAGTTGTGCCTTGATAGATTGATAACCTGTCAATTTCATGAAAAACTTGTAATAACCCTCGACTGTTTTGATACTCAGCTCAATATTGCCCTGCATGAGATAGCTTTCGCAGAAAATTACGCCACATTCCCCGATACCCCTGATATAAATCATTTCCTGAGTATTTTTGTCCTTCTGTGAGAACAGAGCATACGCTTGCTTGGTTATTTCAATGGCATCATCGAATCTGTATGAGTTTACGAATGTAAGAGCATGCTGCAGCTTCACTTCACCGAGTTGAATCTGTCTCGTTTTCCACATTTCATAGTTATTGAGTTTCTGCGCTCTGGCATCCGCGTCAATCACTTCATTTGTTTTATCGAGAGATTTTATATCGGAATTGATTCTGCCTATTTTTTGGTCAAGCAGAAGATTGGTTCTTTCGATTTCATAAGCTAAATCAGCACGTTCGGAAGAATTTGCAAGGAAAACTGCTTTTGCTCTGGCAATTAATGCCTCTGCATCGCTGAAATTCCCTTTTGAAATTAAAAGTCTCGCTTTGCCAATGTCGAGAAAAGCTTGATATCTCTTGTTTGATTTAAGGTTATGCTTTTCAACTTCCGCTAAAAGTCGAGAGGATTCTGGTTCGTCACCAAGTTCGCGTTTTATCTCCGCAAGCTGCAGCATCGCATAAATCTTTTGATTATCAAGTTTCGATTCTGGAAGTGATTTAATAGTTTCGAGACATTCCGCAAGAAAGCTTTGGGCTGTTACGATATCACGATTCTGATATAATTCCCATGCAATCAAATGATTGAGCTTCAATAACGAGCGATATAGTCTATCTTTTGTTGCGTGAGGCAGTTGTGTCTCATTATTTTTGAGCCATTCCTTTATTTCAGCATAGAGTTTTTTTAATTCCTCAAGCTTCTGGTCACCCTGAAGATCGATAATTTTGTCATATTTTGTCTTAAATTCTGGCTCAAACTCGGTTCTATTGACAAATTCAGGTCGAAGTGCAAGAGAAGCTTTAGAAAACAAGAGCAGACTGCTAAAAATAATGACAATAAATAAATATCTTCTCATTCCCAAACCTCTTTTTCGTGATTATTATTGTCTAGTTAAACACATTGTGCGAATCGCACTCATAATCTTTCAACACGCTTTACAGCTGTGAAGGATTTTCATGCAAGTAGAGAAGGTCAAAAAGGCGACACAGGTTTACCTGACTTGACAATAAATCCCTAGAAAAATACATTATAATTCAAAATTTTAACATACATTGCCAAAATTGCCACAATTGCAATAAAAAAAAGGACACCGAAGTGCCCTTAATAATTTTTATTCAGATTATTTCTTTTTCTCAATATGTAAAGTATGCTTTTTGTCAAACGAGCAATATTTCTTGAGTTCTAACTTCGTCTGTTGTCCTTTGACCTTCTTGGAAACTCTATAATTTCTATGTTTGCATTCGGTGCATTCCAGAAAAACGTAGTCTCTTGCTTCTTTTGCCATATCTATCTCCACTTATCTCGTTAGATTTCAGAAACCAAAAACTTATCAAAATACGTCAAATATGCAAACACAAAATCCACATTAGCATGAAAAAATCAACGATATTTATAAAAACCCTCTCCGGTTTTCTTGCCATACTTGTTCTGAGCGACAAAATCAAGCATTGACTGTGGTGTTTTGAACTGATCAATAGGAATTTTATCATGGATTGATTCTGAGACGTGGACTGCGACGTCCAGCCCTATTCTATCAAGAAGTTCAAACGGTCCCATGGGATGATTTGCACCTAGTTTCATACCTTTGTCAATTTCCTCGATTGATGCCAGACCGCCTTCCCAGGCGCGCACAGCACCGAGAAGATATTGCATCAGTATGTAATTCACTACAAAACCGGGTTTATCCCCACAGGTTATGTGTTCTTTATCAATCCTTTTTACGAAATCTTTTGCAGCTTCGTAAATTTCTTCCTCAAGCTGTTCATGCTTGATGATTTCTACAAGTTTCATATGTGTTACCGGATTGAAAAAGTGCATTCCGACAAATCTGTTTGTTCGCTTGGTTACAGATGCCATCTCAAGTATTGACAGGGATGAAGTATTCGATGCGAGTATCGTTTCGGGTTTGCAAATTGAATCCAGATTAGCGAAAATTTTCTTTTTCAAATCCATGACTTCAGTCGCAGCTTCAATGACAAGATCGCAGTCTGCCAAGTCCTCAGGATTCAATGTCAGTTTTATCCTTTGTTTCGCAGCATCTGCATCATCTTGTGTAACTGTCTTTTCCCTGCGAACCGCCAATTTCAAGAATCTATCGATTGTTTTGGTGCAACCATCGAGAAATTCCTGTTTGATATCCTGCCCGATTACCTCAAATCCTCCAAGTGCACAAACCTGGATTAGACCTGATCCCATGGCACCTGTACCGATTACACCAACTTTATTTAATTCCATTATCTCCCCCATATTCGGAAATGCGATTTTTCATCAACCACATTAATTGAAAACCAATGCATTTTTTCTACTTGTTTATAAGAGTTTTAATTTTCTCATCAATACTATTTTTGTGAGATGAATTAAGTGAAAAATTTCTCGTAAACCATTTTGCATGGTCAATCCAGATTTCATTCGGCTTAACTTTCCAGTTTTTCATAAGCAGTTCGAAGAATTTATTTTCGAGAAGCACTTCAGCCAAAAGTATTCCATTGAAAACCAGGTGATTTTCTCGGTTTTTGATTACAAGATTGACAATCTGTGATTTGATTTTTTTAAGATGCAGCAATTCCGACCAGGATTTTGTTTCTGTGATTGAATTATACAGCGATTTCAGAATTAGCAATGATTCGAAGTCGGTTAAAATACTGAGTTGATTATTATATTTGTATTTTACCGAATTGATAATTGTAGTTCTATACAGGTTTTTATCTTTTAGAAATTGGTCGATAAATGAGAATTTAGAGATTTGATTGTAAATTTTGCAGAATATGAACACATCAGTGATAGATGTTGGCGTTGATGTTTTAAGCATCTCAGCGAGTTTCATGTAAGCTTTCGAGAATACTTTCAGCACCAGTAAATTTGCGTTAATGAATGCCTGATCGATATTCTCTGTTCCCTTGCGGGTGAGCAGCAGTCGATTGTAAAGGTTTGTTATAAATTCAATAAATACAGGGCTTGTGGGCTCATCAAGTTTTGAAATTATTGCGTTTATCGAGTTTTTGTCTTCAATAATTGCGGTTATCACGTCTTTTTGCGAAACCGATTCAATTATTTTTGCAATTTCAAGACTCATTTCCATCTGTGCTGGGTACTTCAGATATTTCAGAATTGCAAATAATTCATCAATCTCCGCAAATATTTCGATGTATTCAGCATTTTTCTGCGCTTCATCGTTAAATAACTGAATAGATAACAATTCTATTATGAGTTTATCAATAACTGCTTGATGCAGCATATCCGTGATTTTGCCAGTGTTAAAGGCGACTGAATCTGTGAAAAGCTTAACAAAATCGAAGAAACTGATTTTTGGGTTTTTAATCAGTGTTTCAAGAGTTGAATTTTTCAACTCATCGTCAATTTTTACAATAATTGAAGATAAGCATCTAATCTCTTTTACTTGCTCAACAGTTTTCAATGTTGATAAATAATGGGTTTTATAGATTTCATTTCTTATTTTTTTATCAATGTCTTCTGTTGAAGTCATTGCAAGAGTTCGCTCAACCGTGCTATTGATGCTCGCAATCCAATGATTTACTAAGGTTAAGAGTTCATTGTTTGTTTTATCTAGTGCAAAATGGTTTGTGAAAAATACGAGATAACCTATGAAAAGCAGCATTTCATTGAATTTTGTATCATTTATGCTAAAGCTAATGTTGGAATTCATCAGCCCGAAACCTTTGTAAAATCGCTGTCTGAATATCTCATACACATTAAATGCTTTATTCAGAAGTCTCAACTTCTTCGAGTATTTTTTATCGAATTTATCCTGTATCTGCTGAAACATCTGATGTGAAAAGGGAAAAAACTTAATCGCAAAATCTACATCAGCATCTGTTTTCAGAGCATCAGGACTCTTGAAGTAAGCGAATTCGAGAGCATAGAAAGCATTCTTTATTCTCGGTAGCAGAGCATCACGCTCAACATCAGTAATTATGGGCATCAGAAGCGTAAATGTTTTTTGCCAATCGGTAATTTTTTCAATTAAAAGCTTTTTATCAGCGAAATTACTTGACTCAATCTCATTAATCATCGCAAGTGTATTTTGTGCAAATTGAATTGTTTTATCGCTGAATTTCTCAAGCTTTTCAGCAAAATCATTAATCTTTTCTTCAGTTTGAGCAAGTATTTTAATGAGTTCCGGGTCATTTACTAACGAAGAGGGAATATATCTTACTGTACTTGATTTTTCGTCGAGTAAAAACTTTCGTGCTTTGTCAATTTCCCACCAGTAGCAGTAAAATTTAACTGTATCATTCAAAAATGCCGCATATTGTGCAAAAAAAGTCTGTCGTGCTTGAATCCGCAATTTGGCGAAATCTTCATATGTTTTCGTATCAATAATATTCGAATCGTCTCTGAATTTTGACTCAATTTCTTCGATATTTTCAATAATCAGGCATAAATCCCTGACAAATTCTGACAGCGATATAAGATTTTGCGTTAAACTTTTCTCAAGATTTTGAAACTTCGACAAGTTGGAGTTTGCTGATACGCTAAATTCATTCAGTTTTCGCTCATGTTCTTTTCTAGGTTTTAAATCCAAATCATTCTTAACATGATTTGCTGACGAATTTGAATCATCTGTGACAAAATCAGTGTTATTGTCAGTTTTTTCTGAAAATTGTGATATTAGGAAAATTGCTGAAAGTGCTGAAATAACTGCAAAAACTATGATTGAAGCAAAACTTTGTTTCGATTTCATCTGGTCTCCGAATTCGCAGGGGGAGCTGCATTATTCGATGCTCTTTATGAGGTCACTATGAAATGTTCGCGCTGGGATTGCGGTTGCAAGCCATCTGCCGGCTTTTCGATGACTTTGTATTATGCCGATGACTTTGCCGTCAATATTTATTAATGGTGCGCCAATGCTTCCATCGCCAACCTTACAGCTTGTTTCAATGAATTCTTGTAAGGATTTTTCACCAGCCGCGGTTTTTTCATAGATTCCAGTTAATTCTCCGAAGCTAATCGTGGGTTTTCCACTAAAAACCAGCGAATTGACTGCATCGGATACTACAAACAATGCATCAGCAATTTGATATTCTGACGAAACATCGAAAGTCAAGTAATCCTGCTTGCTGACCTTCGGTACCGGTTTCAATAATGCCCAGCCGTGAGCAGCATTGACTTCAGTTACTTCCATTTTCGATGTTAACCCCCCGAAACTCGTAATAATCGCAATTTTTGCATCCTTGATGTTCTCAAATGCTGTTAGAATATAACCCTTTTCATTAATTATAAAACCCGATCCTGTACCAGTTGAAGAATCCAGTATTGTTACAGGACTTTTTACCGAAACAATTGCGCGTGCAGTTCTTGAATAAATATCAAGACACAATTCGTTTAATTGTTCTGTAATATCCGAAGTATTCCCGGGTTGAGTCTGGTTTCCAGCCTGATTAAATCCAAGCACTGCAAGAAATGAAGCAATTATCAGCACTGTCGGCAACATCAACCTTACGAAGAAGCGGTTTAATAACATTCATCAACTCCCGAAAAATTAATCGCTCTTGAAAGAATAGTTTACCATTTGACTGAATTTATCGACACCTTCATTCCAAAGAGTTTCGAAGCATCTTGTCATATCATTGTCGCGAGAGTTGAAAGAGCCATTAAAACTGTTATCTTCATCGCCAAATATTGACGAGACCGTTATTTTCGCAGAAGTTTTTACGCTGACAACTTCCTCCATCCAGGTGTTGGCATCGACGTCAATCTGAATTTTAACCTTGATAAATACGTCGTAGCCGGATGATACAACCTTAGCACCCATATTTTCCAATATTTTTTCAAGACGATTATCAAAATCATGAGGTAATTTGGGTACTTTTCTCTTAAATTTTGAATAATTAACGTTCTTCTTTCTGGTGACATCTATTGTGCAATCCAAATCGAGTTTGACTTTTTTTCCTTTAATACTTGGAAGTCTAAGCGATTCTTTGACTTTTGGTTTGTCAACATCTTCAACTTCGGGTTTCTCATCAGTTTTCCCATTGGGTTTTTCTTCGGTTTTTTTCTCATTATTATTCGGTTTCCCGTTGTTTTTATTTTCATCCTTTTTCACAACAACTGGTGGCTCTTTCTCAAAATAATACCAACCCGCACGATTCAAACACCTTCGCATGCTGGATTTAGGTGCTGGAAATTTACCCGAACTCGTTGCAGTAAATAGAAACTCCCTGCTATGACAATTAAAATTCTGCATTTTGAAATCGTTTTTACTGAAGAATTTGAGTTTATTGAAAATTTCTTCGTCAAATTCAATAATCTGCGCTAAATCCGATAGATTCAGAGGATACCTAATTTTCTCAAGTTCAGTATCCTTGTATTCGTATAGAAAGTACATAAACGCGATTTGCATTCCCAGAAGAAGATTCTCTGCTTCAATCCATTTGTACTCTTCAAAATTGCTATTAACCTCTGTTCTACCGAGATCGATTATCTGTTGAATTTCCACAGGAACTCTAAATCGAATACGTTGGGGGCTTATGTCAAGGTGCATATAACCAGATTTGGGCTGATTTCCTGAACCTCGTGCCTCGACATTAAAAACCAGTCGATTGTCTGTAGGAATAATCTTGGAAAGTATGATGTCTTTTGCGTCAAATCCTTTTAATCTCGGGATAAGGTGTTTCTCACCCAATTTTTCATACATTGTTGGTAGATTTATGCCCGATTTTAAATCCCCATATTTACCGTCATCCTGAAAATAATTGGCATAAATTACCTTAACTGCCTCGTCAATTGCATGTTTCGCTTCAAGCCATTTCTTTGCATCCTTAAGCACCGATATTATGAAATCGTCTTGTTTGTTTACTTTTATTTTTTCTTCAGTATTTTCTTTATTCGGAATAGGATTTTCGTATATAACCGTTGCTTTTTTCGGTTTCTTCTCTTTGTCCTTTTGTACTGGCTCAGATGTCTCGTCAAACACTGGCGAGTAGTATTTTGAGTCATTATCGCCGCAGCCAGCAATTAAAAATGCTAGTACAATAAAAATGATTATTTTGTGAACTGTGATTATTTTCATATTTTCTCCGAGAAATTCAGTTTGTTACTGCTTTTGACACGCAAATTCACATAATCTATCGTAACTTTCTAAATAATATCATTTCCAAAAAATTCGGTTATCTCGAAATAAATGCTGAATTCAGTCTGCTCACGAACAGAAATAATCTGCATCTGATCAAATGCTTTGCCGTCCTTCTCAAGTAAAACCTGCATCTTTAGCGACCAATCCTTGTTTTTCTCGCCAAAACGCTGACTCAAGTACTTGTATTCGCCGTCAACACCATCATAGCTACCCTTTGCGCCGGTAATCACAATCGCATCATCAATGCTAAAGCCGTCGTTTGGCGAAAACGATATATCACCGATTTTTGTTGGCAGCATATTGCCGAATTTGTCGAATCTGTCGTTGATTATCATATAATCTCCGCTAATACCTTAAAAAACCAACATCTAAAAAGTCAAATAAGTTCATTTTCAGTTTTGTCTTGATGCTGTTATAATAATAACTCATTTTAAACGAGTGCTGAAACAAATGAAGAAAATTGGTTTATTATTATTGATTATTTTTTTGCTTTTGCCAATAAAATTTGCGTTTGCACAAGATTATAACATTGATAGAACAACGCTTGCTGCACCTTTTACTCAATCTCTTTTGGGTAAAAACTTGGATTATAGGGATTTTTTGGCAGGATTGGGTGTAAAAAGTCCGATTCAGCGCACGTTTTTCAATCTTGGAACATTTTACGAGACAACCAAGTTTTTTTATGAAAAAGGAACTTATGGATTGGGAATGCTGGCTGATGCTGAGATTGGGCTTGTGAAATATCGCAGCAGTTTGTTTGCATCGAGTAAAACCAGTTTCACCCGTGAGAATCACGATGCAGGACTCGAAAACCTTGAAACTGGTCTGAAAATTGTCATTTCACGAGCGTATAATGATTCTTACTCAATCAGCAGTTTCATTTCCGCTCAATTCGTTGAAAAGAGTGCGACTGCGTATGTGCCGAATGATTTTTACAATCTCGGATTTGCGTTTTCATGGGGAATTCCATATGTTGTGGCGTTTCGCGAGATTGTTGTTTTCGGTTCAGACCTTGATAATTTTGCAAAGTATTTATCGCGCACTGAGGTTGAAATTTCGAGGGAGGAGGTTTTGTACTTCGGCAGAACTTCGCTAATACTCGTTTACGAATACGAATTCATACACATGTACGATGAAAAAAATAAAAATCATTTTGAGCTGTCCTTTGTGCTGTTAAACATTTCCGGCGTTTACTATTCACTTATCTGGAGTTTCGGTACTGCTGACGAGTATATAAATCAAAACCGAATCGGGATAATCATAAAATTTTAGGTTAAATATCTTATTGTTATTAATATTTCAGGAGGTTTCAGATGAAAAAGTATTTCTGTTTGTCGATTTTGGTCGTTTTCGCTCTCACCAGCATGGCAAATGCTCAGCTTTTTGAAAAGGATAACAAAAATTCCGTTCTTGATAGACGCATCTCCGAGATCGAACGCAATATTAAGGTACTGAAAGAAGAAATCAACCAGTACGGTGGGATGGGTGTTTCTGGTGTTAACAATAAGTCTTCGTTTGACCACATTATTAAAGCACTTGAAATGTCGATAAATTTGATGCAGGAAGAGCTGGAGCATCTTAAGCATGAACAAGAATGGCGCAAAACATTGCCGAAAAAATTCGCATACAAATTGGATGATATCGAAACCAAAATTCATCAGGCATGGGAAAAAGATAACGAAAAAGAAGCTCAACGTCTGGAACGTGAACTCGAAGAACTCCGGGAAATGCTTCATCGTGAGTTTGACAAGAAAAACAAAGCAAGTGAAAGGTTTGAAGTTACCGAAGATTTAATCTGGAAACATATGCCCGAGGAACTTCGAGAAAAAATTGAGAAACATCACGAAGCTGCTGAGAAACTCGACGAAGCCGGCTACAAGGACATGGCACAGGATTTACGCGAAAAAGCACGGGTAATGTATGAGGATGCAAAAAAGGACATCGTCAACAAGCTGCATAAGGAATGGGAGAAAGAACGCAAGGAAGCAATGATTGGCGAATGGTGGCATAAGCTTCCGGAACGCGAACAAATGCATGTGCAAGAGCTGAAACAGGAGCTTCTGAAGGCAGCAGTTACAGGCAACAAGGATTATTTGAATAAAATCGCTGACAAACTCCGAGAACTCTACAAAAAAGCAACCAGCACGGAACCAGACGGTGAAATCGAGCTTAAGATAAAAAAATTAACTGATAAAAAACACGAGCTTATGAGAAAACTCGATGAAATGCAGGTTGCTCTTGAAAAAGCCAAAGCCAAAGAAAAGCCAGAGGAAGTTGCGGAAATCAGCAAATTTATCCATGTTCTTAAACAGCAGATTGCTGAAATTGATGCGATTCTCAAAGAAATGAACCAAGAATTGCCTAAAAATGAACACAAAAAAGATGAACCTACAAAGGACAAAACCAAGTTTGACACCGATTTAGCAAGATTCCGCGCTGAGAAGAAGAAAATTCAGGACGAAATTGAGGAGATAAAAACCAGACTCAATCATCAGCGCAAG
>CAYZQB010000020.1:0-27589 GCA_964480395.1 uncultured Planctomycetia bacterium | reverse complement strand
TTCGACATTTTGCGTGAGTTTGCTGATGTTTGAAACAGGCATCCGATTCAAATATGAGTCGAAATCCGAATGCTCCATCATGCTTGTTTGCTTGATTTCCGTCAAATGCTCGATAATTGAATCCAATGGCGCGAAAAACTCAATTTGTCTCGCAACAAAATCTGACTGCTCACTTTTTCGGATGATTTCACCGAGTATTTTTCTCCGAATGTTAAACCACTCATTTTTATCGGTGTTTTCGAAAAAAGTATCGTAGAATCGTAATGGCAGCTCGAGTAAATGCGTCATTTCGTTCTGCTTCAACGCTTTTTCAACGAATACCGCAAGGAAATCACGAAATACAAGCAAATTTTTGGAAAACTCGTCTGCATCTTTAGCAAAACGAAGGCTGTACTCGAATTTCAGCCAGCTTTCAATCAGAAATTCAAAGAAAAAAGGAAGCCGTTTGCTCATTTCGAAGACTTCCTTCACGATAATTCTCGTTGTCTTGATGTCAGACGTAGGAAATAGCAGGTTTATAACGTTAATCCCCGGAAGCGAAAAGATGCTAATCGGCGAATCCATCAGCAATTGAGTGATTAGTTTCTCAGAATCATCAAGAATAAATGTCAGATTTTTTGCTGAATTCATAAAAACTTTTTCCACAACAATATGATTTAAAACAAAATCATAGAGCCAGTCTGCAGATTTGCACTTTTTCAGCTCGATTTTTACGATCTTTTGAGGATGGATTTCTTCTTTATTCAACCTGATGAAAATTCGCCAAATCTTGATTAATTTATCAATTATTTCAATGCTGATGTTGCGATTATTATCCTCATTAAGCTCGAAAATGACAAGGTTGCGAAGCAGTTTACCGTTAACGTTCACAGCGGATGAAGTCAACAGAGCATTGTTATCCTGAAGAAAATCAATGACAATGTCCGTCAAATATGCGCTGAAGATGCGTAAACTTTGCTCTGGAATCTGCTCGATTGTCAGATTCTTCTGAAACCAAAAATCCCTTGGTAGTTTTTTCACGGAACCGAAAAAATAGCAGCAGAATGTAAAAAAATGCTTTTCTGCTAAGGTTAGTTTCTCAAAAACATGTTTCAAGTCCACGTTTCTCGACATTTTATCCACACCATTCAATAAAGGTGTTTGAATTTGCGTCATCACCGAGTATTTCTTGCACAGCATTCTTGAGTTTAATCGGGTCAGGCGCAGTAATATGTATTAATATTTTTGTTTTTTTCTCGATAATACGTACACTGATTTTGTTGGATGCAGATGCGGAAATCCTTGGTGCATGATAAACTTCAGCAAGAATATCATCATTTTGTGAAACAATATTCGCAATTAGTTCTGGATTCATATGAAACTATATGCTGTGTTTCGATAAAATATTATTATACAACTTTTTATTGAGAATCAAAACGCATTATCAATGAAAATGAAAATCAATTTTCGAAACTTCCAAATATTCAAAGCAGAATGGATAAAATGCTGGTTATTTCTCGTCTTTGAGTGATGTGATGACTTCGTCTATGAGCCCGTATTTAACAGCTTCTAAAGGAGACATGAAATTATCGCGGTCAACATCTTTTGTTATAACTTCAACGGATTTACCTGAATGTTGGGCAAGAATATCGATGAGAATCTTCTTTTCTTCGAGAACTTCTTCTGCCTGACGTTGAATGTCCTCAGCGGTTCCGCCTATGCCACCCCATGGTTGATGAATCATAATACGCGAGTGCGGAAGTGAATATCTTTTGCCCTTTGAACCGCCTGTGAGAATTATAGCACCCATGCTGGCAGCCATACCAATCGCAAATGTCGAAGTATCACATGCAACAAACTGCATTGTATCATAAATTGACAGACCAGCAGTAACGCCACCACCAGGTGACATGATATAAATCGAAATATCCTGGTTTTTGTTCTCCCGCTGTAAAAATAATAGCTGACCCGTTACGATTGCAGCAATAAACTCATTTATTACACCGCTGATTATGATAATTCTGTCCTCCATCAGCCTTGAGAACAGGTCATACATGCGTTCGCCGCGGTCACCTTTCTCGATGATTGACGGAATCACAAAATTATTCGTCTGGAAATGCTTTGGATATTTTTCGAGGTCCTGCGTATATTCTTTGAACATGTGTTTATCGAACATGTAATTCTCCTAAATATGATTAATCTGCAATTTTACACAATCAGCATTTTAATGCAATAAATATCGATTATCTGTAAAAAGTTTTGAGATTTTTTCTGGTCAAATAAATGTTATCGCTTATTGAAGACCTTCACTGGAAATACCTTTTGTAAAATCACCGGAGAATATTCTTCTTGTGATTTCAGGAGTTTCTTTTGTTTTCGGCAGTCTACTGAGTTTAATGAGATTTGTAGTACCGGGTTTATCGACGGGATAGCCAGCAATAATGACAACCTGATCGTCAGGTTTGCCGAATCCTTCATTTAGTGCAATTTGTGTTGAACCTGCGATGATGTCCCCAAGATGCCCGAATCCTGGGACATAATAGGGTATGACACCCCAACAGAGCGTAAGAAATTTGATTGTTTCAAGATTATCGCTTAATGCGAGAATTTTGGCTTTCGGGCGAAATCGAGCTATTTTGCGAGCTGTTGACCCGCTGCTAGTCGGCACAAGCAGACACACAACATCAAGTTTGCCTGAAATTTCAAACGCTGACTTCGAAATAACGTCCTGAATCAGCTGGCTTCTGTCTTTGCTCACAAGGTCTTCAAGCTCTTTTCGGTATCTTTCGCGCCAATGCTGCTCAGCTTCCATCGTATCTGCAATTTGAGCAAGGGTCTTAACCGCTTCAACGGGATAATTCCCGATTGCTGTCTCTTCGCTGAGCATAACCGCATCTGCTCCATCAATTATCGCGTTTGCAACGTCATTCGCTTCCGCGCGCGTTGGTCTTGGTGAAGCAATCATGCTTTTGAGCATCTGCGTTGCAACAATAACGGGTTTGCCTCGTCTATTGCATTTATGTATGATTTTTTTCTGCAGAATCGGAACTTCGGAAAATTCCACTTCGACGCCCAAATCTCCGCGAGCTACCATAACTCCATCGGTTACATCGATTATTTCATCTAAATGACCAATTGCTTCATGGCGTTCGATTTTTGCGATAATATGCTTTCTAAGTCCATGTTTTTCAATGATACTGCGTGCTTCGAGAATATCCGATGCACTGCGAACAAAGCTCAAGGCGATTAAATCAACTCCCAAATTCAGCCCGAATTCAAGGTCTTTCTTGTCCTTTTCCGTTAGTGCTGGCGCATTTAGCGTGCCGGATTTTAAGTTTATTCCTTTGTGATTTCCAAGCTCACCACCGAGAATAACTTTGCAAATAACTTTGTTTTCGATGATTTTTTCAACTTCAAGCTCGATTGTGCCATCTGCAAGAAGAACGATGTTGCTGGGTTTTAGGTCGTCGGCAAGGTGCGGATAATTGCAGCAAACTTTTGTTTCATCACCGATTTCGTTTCCACCTGCAATGATTGTAAATTCTGCTCCGGGTTTGAGTTTAACAGGTGGTTTTTCGAATTCGCCGATTCTTATTTTCGGACCGCTCAAATCCTGCAGAATCGCAATTGGTCGTCCGCATTCTGATTCAACTTTACGTATCAATTCATAATATTCCATATGCTCTTTATGAGTTCCGTGCGAGAAATTGAGTCGTGCAACAGACATACCAGCATTAACAAGCCCTTTTAATGTTTCCTCATCTTTACTTGCGGGACCGATTGTGCAGACTATCTTTGTTGAACTCAATTTCATAAAACCTCCAACAGAAATTTTTCATAATTTTGTTAAAATACAACCTAATTATAAACCATAATTATTAAGGCAATATTAATTATAACCAAACTTGTCTTTTTATTTACATTCGATTACACAATGCAATTCTTGTCTTAATATTTGCATGTTTTTTTGATAATCTTAGATTTAAAAGACAATCGTACAAAATTCGAGGTGTTGGAATGAGAATATATTTCAAAATCAGTTTGATTTCGGTATTAATGCTTCTTTGCTCATGTTTTACGGATTCTCTACCCAAAGCACCGTTTAAATATTCTTCTGACGAATTTGTATCATCAAACGTTAACTTCAGACTTTCGATAACGTATGAAAAAGATTCCGATGTCCCTGACCTTGTCAACGATGAGGTATTGTATGAGATTCAGTGCAGGGATGCGGATATTGTTGATATTGTCAGCGCGAATACTACTGCAAGGTTCGCAGTCGGTTATGAAACAGGCATTATTGACTTTTACAATTGGTCAGATTTCTCTAATTTCAAGACAATTGATACAAAAAACGAGTTGCAGAAGTTCGCAATAAATCAGACGGGTACACATGTTGCGGTGTTGAATACCACTCAGACATTCTCAATTTACTCGGTAAATGAAGCATCTGAAATTATGACCCAAACAGATGTTACTACATTCGCATTCTCACCAATCGAAAACCTTATTTCAACAGCATCACAGAATGTTGTGCGTATATATAAATTTGATGAAATTGGCGCAACAAAGCTGACAGAGATTGTGCTTTCAGAGAAAATTACAAGTATCAAATCAATTGCATTCCCGCCGATGAAGGACTTGATCGGTATTCTCTATTCTGAGCCAGATGGAAACAGCGATTTAGATAAATTTGAGATTTATAAGATAAACAGCAATGAAATCGAACTTGTCGCATTTTATTCGAACATGTTTGATAGCAAAATAGTCGATTTCCGGTTTTTAGTCCCAAAATCGGATTATCAACGGATCATTTTTATGCATGATGATGGTAAATTACGCGATCATCCGCTTGCAGACTTTCAGAATCCAAGAATGCTCAATCTTGATTCTGGCACTTACAAATTCAAACTAAGTGGCTACTTGCGAAAATATGCCTATGTCATCGAAAAAGATGATGAGACTAAATTCGAGATTAGATCATTTCTCAAGAAAAATCAGAAGTATCCGGTAATTCAAAATTTAGACAGCAAAATGAGCTTTGAGTTTGCACCTTCAGGCGAGGCGATTCTTGTAGAAACCGACAATTGCTTAAAGCTGATAAATCTTGAAATTGACGAATTCAAAATTGGCGAAGACTCGATAGACTGGTCGAGTGAGAAATCTTCGGAAGGTGAGTCAGCACTGACAATTGCTGATATAAAACTCGTTGAAAACGCGAATTCACCACTTGAGCGAGAATCGAACGAACATAAATTCGAGATTTCCCTTGAAAATCAAGGAATACAACTTTTGCGCATCTATGGAGACTTGATATTTTCGGATAGAGATGAAATTCTATGCACGATGAAAGTTTATTTTGGTCGAATCAATGAAATCAGTAAGATTCTAAGAAATGTGAAATTCAAATATCCTGCTGGTTTTCTAAAGGGTGTTCCGAAGGTGAATCTACGAATTTATTCAAGCAACACTCTTTTAGATGAAAAATCCATCGAAATTGCCCCGACGGACAGACCAGAGCCGAAACTTGCTCTTAACTGGTATTTTGCAGAGGATTCAGGCAGCAAAAACGGGATTATTGAGCCTGATGATACCGGCAAAATAATGCTTATTCTCAACAATTCCGGGCGTGCTGATGCGATAATTACGTCTTTCATGATAGATTATGAGGAACAGGACGTGCTGAAACTCAGCACTGGCACAAGTAAAATCATCGAGATTGACCTGCCCGAAATCGATTTTACAAAAAAATTTCTGAGCTTCAAAATCGACATCGATTACAGCAACGCATTTTTCGTTGATTCAAAGATTATCAAACTGCAAAAAACTGTATATATCCCAGTTTTGAAAATACCGATAGTTCAGACAGCTTCTGTCCCGATGAAAGCATATGTTTTTAATGATTTTGCATATCTTCGCAGCGCGCCGAGTTTGTATTCTCATCCTCTGGCAACGTTAAAAGTCGGTAGTGAAATTACAATCAACACTCAGTCTGGACTTTTTTATAAAATCAACGGTTACAAGAATTCTGCAGGTGAAGAAATGGCTCTTTGGATTGAGAAAACGCAGCTTGTAACCTCAAACGACATCCTTGACAAGCTTGGAATTTCAGTTGTTAACGTCTTTGCACCTGACAATGTGTTTGATGCTCCTCCTCTGGTCGTGCTGCAACAACGCAGGCTGAAAGAGCTTGAAACATTTGTCTCGGAATTCAACCTGAATATCAGAATTTACACGCCTGAAGGACAGAAAAACACTGATATTGGTAAATTCGCCAACGGAAAAGTGCTTGAAAACAAGAAATATGTCCAAATTGTTAAAATTGACGACATTATTATCGATGAGGTTAAACAATTCAAACTCACGCTGTTGCAGGATAAAAGCTTTCTGAAATTCTCCGTAATTGACTCACATGACAAGAAATCTGAATTGAACCTCGTGCTTAATCTGAAGAAAACCAGCGGCGAATTGCGGATTTTGTCTATTGGAATCGGTGAATACAACAATTTGACGATACCGGAACTTTTTACTGCTGAAAATGATGCAAAATTATTCGCAAAAACAATGCAAGAACTGCAATTGACAATGAATCTGAAATCTTTGAAAAACCTAATTGGTATAGCAGCAACAAAAGATGCTATTGAAGACGCCATAAACACTTTAATTCGCACTTCCCGAAAGGATGACATTGTAATCATATATTTCTCGGGACACAGCATGAGAAACGCTAATGCTGACACAAGCTACATTATGCCTTATGATTGCAATCCTTCAAATCTCGAAGACACAGCAATTACGGTTGATTATTTACGCAAAGCAATCGAGAAAATATCAAGTGAACAAATACTATTAATTGTTGATAACACATCTGAGTATGACATTTTCAATCCCGAAACTTCTGCAGTTTTTACATCAATATCAAACAACAAAACAACAATAATGATCGCTTCTGAAAATTCTCAACGAGGCGGAATTTACAAACGTAATGGTGCAACTCTTTTCACATCTTACATTATTGAGGGTTTGAAGGGTATTGCTGATGAAATATCTGGCAACAGCGACGGGTTTGTAACAATTTCGGAGCTAGCAAATTATGCTAAATCTGAGGTGGGCAAATACACTGATGCCAGAGGGAAAAAACAAACACCCTTCTGCAATGTTGCGGATTTATCATTATTGATGCCTCTTATTTCGGTCAAGTGATTTTCATTTAAACAACCGCAGCAGTACTTTCGATTAATCGATATAACCTTTTATCCGTTAATTTCGAATGCTAGTTTGAAACAATTATGCTTGCCTTGAAACCTTAAAATGCTATCTTCAATATTGTTACATTCATGCGAGGAGAATCATGGCTGAAAAAGGCAATCTGGAAAAACTTTCCGAAAAAGCAGATCAGGCAATAAAAAGAAATAATTATGATTATGCGATTCAAATTCTTCAGCAGCTGTTGAAAATGGATCCCGACAATGCCAAGGGCAACACATTATTTTTTCAGGCTGTTCAGAAAAAATGGCAAAAAATCGGAAAAAAACCAAAACCAGGCAAATTCCTGCTTAAACTTAAGGGATTGTTTACTTTCAAGAAGTGGGAAGCACTGATAGATAAAGCAAGAGAAGATCATATTACCGATCCTGATAGCACAAAGATTCTTGAGTATCTTGCAGAAGCACTAATGTGGCAGAAACACTTCAATGCGGTTCAAGCAACCTGTATAAGACTCACTGAGCTTGATCCAAAACAAGTTTTAGCGTGGTTTTGGCTCTCGAAAGCACAAAAGGAACTTGGTAAAATTGACGAAGCGATGAACAGCGTAACAAAAGCAATGGATCTTGATAATGCTAATAAAAGTATAAGCGATTTTTATCGCGATCTATCAGCGCGACAGACAATGGATAAAAAGCATCTGGCTGATGCAAAGAGTTTTATCGATGTTGTAGATAAAGATGAAGTTCAGAAAGCAATTCAAAAAGATAAGAAGCTTACAAAAGAAGAACTAAATGCAAATATTAAAAAATTTGGCGGATTAGAGGGTGTTAAGACGTACAAAGAAGCAACAATAATTGGTGAATACTATGCTGAGCTTGATGATTATGCAAATGCTGTGAAAGCATACAAACTTGCATATGAGATGAATAATTCATTTGTTGAAATGCTGAACAAAGCTGGTGATTATACGATTAAGCATTATCAACAAAAGGTTCGTGAATGTAAAAACAAAGGTTTGACGGAAAAGGAAGCGGAATTCACGAAAAAACTAAGGGAATATCAAATTCAGGAATTCCAACGCAGGGTGCATGCACGACCGACCGACCTTGTTCTAAAATACAAACTCGGAACATTTCTGTATCAAGCAAAACGTTATAAGGAGGCGGTTAGAGAATTACAGTCAGCAAAAAGAGACCTGAAACAACAAGCCGATTGCGAACTGATGCTTGGTAGATGTTTCCTTGAGCTTGAGAGTTTTGACCTTGCAGAAAGAACACTGAGTGCTCTTGTCAATACAATCGGTTTGAAGGAAGACAGAAAGAAAGAATCTTTGTACTGGCTTGGTCATACTTATTTCAAAAATGATAGTAAAGAAAAAGCGAAAGAGATATGGATGGATATTCAGGCAATTGATTACGATTACAAAGATGTCGACGAATTGATTAAGAAATGCTGATGCAATTTCAAAATTGCTCTCTTTCTGTCGGATAACTCATTGGAAATACTAATTTAGCGAAAACAGAAAATCACGCCAGGTGCGCAGAAACTGAGTTTCATCTGGTTTGATGAAATCATCATATATGAAGTTGTACTTCATCTCAGGTTCCTGCATTGCCCGTATTCTATGAAGATAATCAATAAACTGCTTCTTGTTAATGCCGTTTTTATAGTAAATGAAATAATATACAAGCGACCATGACAGAATATAGCGATATTGGACATCTGGGCTAGAACCCCCGATAAATTTACGCCATCCGAGACTCATAACCTCAGCGAATGGGTTAATCTCCATCACTTTCTTGAATTTCTTCAGATATCGAATAAAGCTGATTCTCGGAAGCCCGAACTCCCATTTGCCGTTTACATAATTACCAGTTTCATATGTACATGCGAGACCTTCATCAAGCCAAGGTGGTATGCAGTTGTGTCCGAGATAATTTCTGAGCATAAGATGTGTACATTCGTGCAATAATGTGCGTTTGAGTTTTTCTGGATTTTTATCGTAAAATGTTACAATCAACCTTAATTTTGGGTCGTAATAACCTCGAGCTTTGGCATTTTCAGGTGCGAGGATTTTTGCATAATTTCTGTACCGTTCATGGGTACGAAATACATATATGTTCGATTTCTCTTTGATAATTGGATTTAACAGCTTGGAAAGTTCAGTAAAAGCGTCGTTAATGTATATAGCCCATGATTTTGTGAATTCATAAGACATATCGGAATTAAAATGGAAATATTTTGTGGTGTGTGTTGCACCTTGTGGCATAAGCGATTTTAGGTATTTTTCACGGTCTGCATTGTTTTTTTCACCTGAGCCATTTGATTTTGCATTTTTATCGTAAAAATTATCGATGATAATAATTTCATCGCTCAATTTCGTTGATGAATCAATGTCAATAGACGGTACTTTCACACTCTCATCGGGCAACCTCGTTGTCGTACAGGATGTTACGAATAATGCAAGCAGAATAACCGGAAATATCTTCATGTTCGCTTTTCTGGGGAATTGTATTCTTTTGGATTTAATATAACATCTTGCATGCTGATTTATGAAAGTGAGTTACGTTTTTTGGAGTTTTTATGCGTTCACCAAAATTACTCAATCGTGATGAAACAATACTTTTAGTTATCGATCCACAAGGATCTCTGATGGAAATGGTCAAAAATACCAAGAAAATTATCCATGCACACAATAAAATCATCAGAATTGCTCAGATTCTCGGTGTGCCGATTGTCGTGTCCGAGCATTATCCGAACGGTTTGGGTCATATTTTGCCTGAAATCGTTGAAACACTCGGTAACGATTATCAACCTATTGAAAAAGTGATTTTTTCCGCATGGGGTGAGTCGAAAATCCGTCAGGCAATTGAATCGCATAACCGAAAAACCCTTTTAATTACAGGGATTGAGACGCATATTTGCATTTTGCAGACGGTAACAGAAGCGATTGCTGCGGGTTATGACGTGCATGTGATGATGGATGGGGTTTCTGCACGTGGCAGGATTGAACATAAAATGGCACTTGAGATGTTCAAACTGCTTGGTGCTGGGCTTACAACCTGGGAATCCGTCGCATATCAATGGATGCGGACATCAGAAGCACCTGAATTTAAGCAAATCCTCGAAGTAATTAAGGACAATTGAGAATTATACGTTCTCTTCGTACATGAAATATTCGGTCTCGCACATACCGAGTTTTTTGTAGGTTTCCTGAGCGTTGTGATTTTGTTTCTCGACATAAAGCCGAAAGCCGAAAACGTCCTTTCGGTTCCTTGCCATCTCCTTCACATGCTCGTAGAGTGAGCGGTAAATTCCTTGTTTTCGGTACTCAGGCATAACGTAAACGCTTTGAATCCACCAATATTGGGCATTTCGCCAATCACTCCATTCTGTTGTTATCATAAGTGAGCCGGCAATCTGACCTTCAACCTCAGCAACGAGATAGAACCCGAAGTTTGGATTCGCTATCATGGTCAAAACACCAGAATTAGCAGTGTTTTTGTCCAAATCTTTGTTTTCGGTCTCAATTGCCATATTGCGGTTGAATTTTACGAGATTCTCAACATCTTCAGCTTTTCCAAAGCGAATGTTTATTTTTTGACTCATAATGTTTAATTAATCCTTTTGACCTTGTATTCATGGCTGCGTTTCTGCAGGATTTGTGTTTCTTTAATATAAACTTCTTCAACAGGTTTATCGCCGGGTTTGCTGGTTTGAACAGCACCAATTTTATCGACAATCTCAATGCCTTCGATAACTTTGCCGAAAATCGTGTGTTTTCCGTTAAGCCAGTCTGCTGCTCCAAGTGTGATGAAAAACTGTGAGCCGTTCGTGTTCGGACCGCTATTTGCCATCGCCAACAATCCTTTTGAGTCGAATTTATACTTGTCAACGAACTCGTCTGCGAATTTATACCCCGCATCGCCTGAGCCTGCACGTTGTGAAACCTCACCCTTGGCATAGGGACAGCCGCCTTGAATCATAAAACCCTTGATAATCCGATGAAATCTGATGTCGTCATAAAATTTCGCTTCGCAAAGCTCAATGAAGTTCGCAACAGTGTTTGGTGTGTCATCCTCGAAAAGCTCAACAACGATATCACCCATGCTCGTTACTATCTTCACACGTGGATTACCGGTCGTGCTGCTTGATACAAGTTTAACCTCAACCGTTTGATCCGCATCATTAACACTTTCAACTTTTTTTTCTGCTTCGTCAGATTCTTCAACGAAAAAAGTATATTTTGCTTTGGTTCGTAAGCTTAATTCGGTGATTTCACCTTTTGTCTGATTGAAAGTAAATTCACCTTTCGTTTTATTGGATTCGACCTTATATTTCTTGGTTTCTTTCGGTTCTACATTACCGCGAACCTTGATATTCAACATCACATTCTTGTTATCCACTTTAATTTCTTCAACTTTGTACTCTTCCGGCGAATCATAGCTCATACTGTCTAAAATCACTCGTTTGGGCTTTGCTTTCCAAGTAGAGCCGGTTTTTAATGAAGATCGGGAAAGTGGCGAATAAACATATAATACTTCCGCTTCAAGAGTTGCTTTGTCAAACATATACTCAAGCATACCTTGAACTTTGTATGTTGTTTCTTCTTTATCAGATTTTTTTGATTTCCCAAAAATCTTAGTTAAAGCATTGTCAACAATGTCCTTATTACCTTTGATTCCAGAAACCAAACCTGAAGTACTAATGCTGAATTCATAACTTACACCTTGTAAAGCCCTAAGAACATCTGCGATATAGACTTTCTTTACTTCATTTTTTTCGTCTAAATTGTTGTAAACAACAACTCCTAATGCAGTGTACGTATATTTGAAACCGCAGTACTTTCTCTTAATTGTTGCCTTTGATTTACTCGACTTTACAACTGAATCTTCTATTTTTAGTATATATTCAACGTTTCTATTGCTATCTTCATCGTAATGCATATTCTGCTTGTATGTGATTAGATACGTTCTGCTGGAGTTTTCTTTGAATTTATACTCAAGCTTGTATTTCTCTGTTTTATCAGATTTCGCATCGGTCATGTTGATTAGAAAAAATACGCAAATCAAAACTAATAAAACTTTTCTCATGTTAATCTCCCTTTGTTATCTCATTGCACTTAATTGTCATCGCAACACCTTGAAAACCATCAATTTCTGATGCAATTAAAGCACGATTTTGTTTGCTGCGAGCCAACTCAAAAACGGCTGAGATTACAAGCCGCACGCCCGAAGCACCTGCAGAATTGCCAATTGCGATTGTACCGCCGTTACAGTTAATTTTATCGTCGGGAATCTCGCCGATTTCAGCATCTCTATGCAAAATTTCACTGCAAAGTTTCTTAGATTTCAATATTTTCAAATACGTTAGAACATGTGCAGCAGTAATTTCACTGATTTCAAACAAATCAATATCATTAAGTCTAATGTTGTTTTCCGAAAGCAGCTTTTCAATTGCAAATACAACTGTTAGACCCTCATTTTTCAACTTATCTGCGTTCTCAGAGTAACCATCTGTAGTTGCGAATGTATAATTTTCGATGTAACCCATATGCTTCAAGCCAAGCGAGTTCGCGTTTTCTTCGGTCATAAGCAGCACAACAGCTGCACCATCACAAGGTTGCTGTGAATTGGCAAGAGTAACACTGCCATAAAGCGGGTCAACAACTGGTGTTTGTTTTTTCAGGTATTGGAGTGAAATATTGGGTTTGTAGCAGCTGTCAACAGCTTGCTCAGTAAATTCCGGATAAGCGAATGTTGTTGTGATTTCTCGTTTAAACCTGTTTTCTTTAATTGCTCTTTGGATTTTCAGATGTGAATGAAGCGTAAAATTATCCTGCTCCCGCCTTTTAACATCAAATCTTCTGGCAAGATTTTCCCCAGTTTGCAGAAAAGTATCACCCGTTACAGGATTTACTCCACTTTTTTCGTCTTTTATAATCTGAGCAAGATTTTTAGAGTCATTTCTGAAAAATCCGAGAATCCATTTCCAGATTTTTTTGAAAATGCTTTTTTCCCGACTTTTTTTCTTTTCGCTGAAATGTTCGATTAATTTCTCATCAAGCGTAACACGGGTTTGCGAAATGATATCAGCACCACCAGCGATGACAACACTTGCTTTGCCGGATTGTATTCGTTCAACTGCAGAAGTTATCGCTTCAATCGATGAGCCAAATCCCTTTGAGATTGTACTCGCATTTACTTTTCCCGAAAGACCTGCTCGAATTGACGATTCCAAAGCCATATTTATTGCAGATGTGCTTGAATTCGTCGTGCCGAGTATCACTGTGTCAATAATATCAGATGAAATCTCAAGCTCGTCAATTAAATCCCGAATGACGATTTTAGCAAGCTCCGCAGAATCAACATTCCTAAATTGGGTGTTACATTTGAGAAAAGGTGTTCTTTTACCGGAAACAATAACGATTTTTTGATTGTTCATCTCATTCACTTTTTATAAACTTCCATTTTTGGGTCAATCTATTTACACCAGTGTATAATAATTGTATTTTATCAACTATAATCACACAGGTAAACCTGTATTTACTCACAACAATGTCAATAGGACTCAAGAGTTATCTGACCTATTGACAGTGTTGCAAACTTTAACCAGCAAGGCTGGAAATGATTTATTATTCTGTCATTGGTTATATAATCAAGAAAAAAGGTTTAACCTGGAGGTATTGTACAATTTTTTAATGAGATGTGGTTCTGTCATGCGGTACATTGTATTTTCTAAAATTTTTCTCAGTTTCTCAATAATTTTAATCTTATTACTTGAATAATATTATTATGATAAAAGAAGTTTTAATGGTTCGACAGCAGCCGAAACTGCATGGTATTGCAGGTGAGGTCGAATCTCTGAAATCGATTTTGCTGAATAAGAATATTGATATACCAGAAGAACTGCTTCTTGGTGTCTCAGGTTTATTGTTTCGTTTTTACATGCCGAAAAATTCTGACCTTGTCAATGATGAATACAGCAAGTATTATCTCGAACTGACGGATGGACCAGATCCTGTCCGTGTTGCATCGAGGTTCACAGGATGGTCGTATTGGTCGCATCTGCAGAATTCTTTATCAGGTATGTTTGAAAAGACAAGAAAGAGTCTTGAGGCAGGTATCCCAGTTATTACACGCTGTTTCGATAATTCGTCAATAGTGCGAATGATTGTCGGTTACAGCTACGATGAATTGTCTAGACATAAGTCATTTTACTTGACAAGTCTTTTAGTGCCTGACGAATGTGAAGAATTCGTTTTACCATCAGACCCCGAAGCACAATTGCTGAATGATTATCAGTGGCGTAATTTCATTGGTATTGTAAATATGGGTGAGATTTCAACGCAGGAAAAGCGTGTTAATGACATTAAAATGGCACTTCGACGTGCATTAAACAATCTCAAGCCGCATGTACTCGGTGAGGGAACCTGGGCTGCAGGTGCGAGTGCATATGACGAGCTTGATGTTATCCTTAATCTTATCGGGAATAATTGGTCTTTGCTCAATCTTCTGCGATTCATCTTGCGAGATTATCATGTTATGCGAACTAAACTTGTAACTTTTTTGAAGATTTGCGAGGAAAACAGCTACTTTTCCGTTGAAAATCTTATCCCCAGATTCGAGGAACTGCCGGAAATCGCACAATCTATTATCGATATTATTAACGATAATCAGGAGAAACTTTCGGAAAAATCTGTTAATTCAG
This sequence comes from uncultured Planctomycetia bacterium, assembly GCA_964480395.1. Lineage (GTDB taxonomy): Bacteria > Planctomycetota > UBA8742 > SKZP01 > CAYZQB01 > CAYZQB01. The sequence goes on along the minus strand of CAYZQB010000020.1, from coordinate 12,691 downwards.
AGATTTGGAAGCTATTCCAAAAATTGAAGCATACTGAATTTCCGTTATACGAAGAATTCGAGAAACTTTTCTAGCATCAGTTTTCTCTAACTTGTCTACATTTGTACGATTTGTACGATTGCGATTTTAGATTGCTTGTGCACTGTAATAAAAGTTCCAGGTTTTGTCATTCCCGTGAAAACGGGAATCCAGAACGTTTGTGATATTGAAATTTCTGGATAATTAAAGGACTTTGTCTGCCAAATCAAGCTGGGAATGACATTAAAATGTATTTTCAAACACTCTAGTAAAATTTGATAAATCCGTTTAAAATCCCTAATGCAAAAAGTGATGCAATAATAATTTTTGTAATTCGAGGGTCTTTTTTTCGTAAATATGCCCATCCATTGACAACAGAAATTAAAATCACAGCGATGAATATAAAAGTAAACAGCGAGTATGCGAGTGATTTTGTCTGCCCGACACGCTGCCAAAGCCCGTGATTATATATCGATCCATAAACAATTGGCATGTGCAGGAAATAAATGGCGAGTGTTTCACCTCCGGCAATCCGCAGAAATTTTGGTGGTTTAACCATCTTGCATATCATATCAACAACAACGATTATTAATATTGCTGCTCCGAAATGCCTGAAAAATGGCGCGGGTTTCGTTCGAGGGTTCATCCATTCCTGGTCGATGTTATTGTTGATTAGGTAACCGATATAAAGCATTATGAAGCCTGTAAAAAGCAGAATTACCCAGCGTTTCGCTGAATAACTGATGACACTCTCACGCGTCCAAAACCATCCAATCAGGATTCCGCCAAACATATAAAAACCGAACGGAAAAATCGTAAACACCGAGTAAAGCGTTATTGAATCTCCTGGATTACCGTTGAGATAACCCATCAGAATGTTTTGTGGGAAATCCCCCCATGGAATCTGCCAGATGAAAGGCGACAAAATTGCACCTGCAATAAACAACAGCCCGGAAACTAATGCAAAAATGTTCTCCCTGCGGATGCTTGCAATCATGATTTCAAGAATAATGAGCATCAAACCAATAAGTCGGAGAATGTTTGCACCTACAAGTCGAAAATACTCCGTTCCTTGAAGAACTTCAAAACTGCTGAAATATTTTCCCGGAAGCTGAAGGATATATCCGAGTAAAATCAGAAATAATCCGCGGTAAATGCGCTTTTTGAATCCTGTGTCGAAAAACTTATGCTTGTCCCAATGAATTTTGGTTGCAACGAAAAACACGCATCCGGAAATCGTAAGAAACAAAGGTGCTGTAAACGAACGATAATATTCCCAAGAATTATACGATGGTGTACCAATGAATTTTGCATTCAAAGTTGCATGAACGATATGATTTCCGAGCATAATGAGAATTGCAATCGCTCGGGTAATGTCGATACTGATAATTCGAGTTTTTTTTGGCTTACTCAATGTTTGTATTGGCTGATTCGGCTTTTCCATCAACTTCTCACAACAATCTTAAAGAATCATTCGATTGTTCATTACATGGTTTTAATTTTATCACTTTTTTTTCGATTTCATGCTGGTCGATTTCTTGGGTTTACTCTTACTTTTTACAGATTTTGATTTATCTGTCTTTTTTGGTGTTTTCGATGCAATTGTCTTTTTTTCGGATTTTGATTTAGCATTAGTTTTGCTTTTTGCTGGCTTAGCTTTTTTTACCGTCGGTTTTGACGACTTTTTTTCAGGTTTTTCAGGATTCGACTTTTTATCACTTTCTTTAACTTTGCTTATTTCTGGTGTTTTGTGTTTGCTTTCTTTCGCATCAGTTTTGGTTTTTGTCTCTGTTTTTATATTTTTATCGGCTTTTTTTGGGGTTGATGATTTTTTTATAGTTGATTTTTTCATTGATTCAGTAATCTTCACATTTTCTGTAGTCTTTTTATTTTCAACATTTTTTGTTGGTTTAGTCTTTTGGGTACTAGTGCTTTCTATTGTTGTTGTGGATTTTAGAAGTGCTGAAGTTTCTTCTTTTTTTGTAGTGCTAATTGATTTTTTCGGAGTATCTTTTTTCGGACTTTTCGAAGGTTTTTCTTTTGCAGTCTTCTTCTTTGCAAGTTTCTTTTTGCTTGTTGAAACAGCCTTCAAAGATGCAGTTATCTTTAATTTATCTGTATCATCGGATTTTATTTTCGCTGATGTTTTTGCACTAGCAATTTTCACCTTTTTCTTTGATTTTTCAGTAGGTGCAGCCTTTGTTTCCTGATTTTTCTTTGCTTCCAGCGTTTTTTTCGATTCCTCAGCTTTTTTGTCTTCACTCTTAGATTCTTTTTTCTTTTTCAATTCCATTAGCTTTTTCTCTTCATATTCCTTGATTTTAAGAAAATCCAGGGTTTCCGTATTCTTGATAAATGCTGCTGTTTTCTTCGATTTCGGCTGACTCGGATATAAACAGAATTTCCGTATAATACACTTTGTGCACTTCGGCTTTTGCAGAAGACATATTGTTTCGCCAAAATACATGATAAGTTTTGCTGATTTCTCAATTTTCGTTTTCGAAATAAGATGCTCCATCTTTTCTTTGATAACGTTTTGTGGTGCTGTCAAATCAATAAAACCTAGTCGGCGAACAACTCGTGCAAGCGGTGATAAAACAGGTACAACAGGATATTCAAGGGCAAAAAGTAAGACACTGTCCCGAACTTTGGGCGTTATTCCTCTGATTCCATCAAGGAATTTTTTTGTCTTTTCTTGAGAGTATTTCTTTGCAAAATCCAAATCGATCTGATGATAATCGTCATAAATATCCACGAGTATCTTTTTTATGTTTTTCGCTTTCTTATCAACGTTTGGCGCGCCTAAATCCTCAAGAATCTCGGAAATCTCTGACACAGACGATATGCGCACCTCGTTCCAATCGACGAATTTCTGCTGAAATATTTCAAAAGCATTCTCAGCACCTTTGCGAGTGAAGTTACGAGCAATAATACTGAAAATGAGCTGAGACAACACTGACTTCGGCTCAGGTGTTATTTTTTTCTGGTATTTTTTCTCGATAATACTCAGAATTTCGTTAAATTCTTTCTTTGTTCTTTTTAGATTAGTTTTCATTTTATCTCAATACTGAATTTCGAAATTTATAATTCTTGAATATATATAATTGCCATCTCAGTGTCGTAATCTGCCTCGATATTAGCTCACCGCAGGGATTATAATCGAAGTATTTACCGGTAAGCTGACGAAGCAGATTCACAGCATAAATTCTTGTACTCATATTTTGCGATTCAAGATGTTTAGCGATTTCGACTAGAACTTCATTGTCTGAGGCATTTCGAAGTTTCGAATAAATCAGCATTCTGGAGATACCGTTTTCAGTTTCAAGATATTTGGCAAGAAGCGCAAAATCCTTCTCAATAGCAATTTCAGCCCAGATTTTCAACGCTTTCTCACGTAAATCACCTGAATATTTCTGAACGACATCAATTAAAAATGCTGAAAGCCTTATGATTGTACTACCATCAGGTATATTTTTCATTAATGCAGAAACTATACCGTCAAGAATATGGTCAATTTCATTTTCGTTTTTCGCTTGTTTTGAAGAATTCAATAAAATGTCAAAGGATTGATAACCCATTTTTGAGATTTTGGACATTGCAGCAAGCCTTAGATAACTTTTGTTGCTTAGAATCTCATGCCTGCGGAGTTTATCCGAAATTCCTTCATCCATTTGCATAGCATCAAATGCAGAATCCCAGACTTTTTTCATTTTCACATTTTCCAGTAGAACATCCTTGATTTCAGATGTTTTCTGTGGTTCGTTCTGAAAATTTTCAGAAGTTACTATAATTCTTTTATTGATTCTATCTCGATAATAGTTTTCGAGTTTCTCATTTTTGCCAGTCGCATCAAGACATCCAACAACAAATATACTCGAAATCGCAAGGTTTAAAAGGACGGTTAATGAAAAAACCTGCATATTGAATAGGCAGTTGCTTCCACCTTTTCGTCCGCTTCTCATTAAATCCTCGCTCTCTTTTTCACTCATCAAAAATTCTAATTCAACTGACCTGCACCTTCGTTTACCTATCGCGGAACTCTCGATTTTCTAAGATTTTTTTATCGCCTTACGAAAAATACCCATTTTCTTGAAAATATCATTCACAGTATCTGACATCTGCGCACCTTCTGACAGCCAATATTGCGCTCGTTCTGCGTTCACTTTGTATTTTTTATTCACATCGTCAACAAACGGGTCATACCAACCGAGTTTCTCGAGTGATTTTCCATTTCTTCTGATTCTTGAATCGAAAACCTCGATTCTGAAAAACGCACGGTTTTTTCTGCCATACCGCGAAAGTCTGATTCTTACAGACATTCATCCTCCTATATTGTTAAATATTTTAATGCTGTAATTTATGAAGATTTTCAATATAGATATTAAACAACGAAAATAAAGGATTTTCTCGGATTAAACTCACGAAATCTTCACAAAATCATTAAAAAACCACAAAGATTCAGTTGAATGCAGAAAAAGCACTTTTTCAACAACCAACAATCGAATCTTCGTGGTTTGCATTAATTTTACGGCTTATTTCTCGATTCTAAGCGCTTGTTCATTAATTTTTCTTATGTACTCCTGAGCAACTTTTCTTTTGAAACGTGAAATCGGTACCTTAAACAAGATGGTTTTGTAAACCGATTTCCAAAACAAAAGAACCCAAATAAGCGTTACAGCAAAAGGAACAAACAGATACCAGTAGCTTTTCAGCAATACAAGATAAGTGTATGTTTCTGTGAATTTAAACATTGTTTTGAGAGAATATATCGGGTCTGTTACAGCGAAGATTCCGGCAAATTCCTTGAGAAGGAACCAGCCTAAAAGACCGACTGCAAGACCGAAGATGAGGAAAAGAAATGCTGCGAAAAGGCTCGAATACTTCAGAATACCTGCACGCATCTGATGGAATTCTATCGGGTAAGATGCAATTTTTTTACCACCGGGGAAAATCCCTAAAATATACCTTCTCGAACTGCTAACAAAAACTTCATTTTCGGTAATAAGCAATTTTGTGCATTCAGGAGCTATCCAACCGCAGCAACCGAGATTGTACTCACCTACGATTTTCATGTTTTTAGGAACGATGTTTTTGAAAACACTCAATTTAGGTTGATCGTATGTTACATATTGCGAAGCAATAAAACTTTGTGCTTTAGCATCATCTTTGGTTTCGAATTCCTGGAATTCATCTCTGATTTCATCAAATTCATCATCATTTTGAGCACTTGTTGAAAATGGTGCATTCCTTTTCTGCACAGCAGCATCTTCGTCAGCAGTATCGTGAGGTTTGGAAGATGTTGTTTGTCCTGTGTACTCTTCGATTGGAAAAGTATTTTTGCAATTTGGACAGCGGATTTTCTTGCCTACAAATTCTTCGTCAACATTCATTTTTTGCTCACAATGGGGACATTGTGTGATAATCTTACCCATTATTAACCCCTTTCTAAATAGTCACAATAATTAATTCCAGTTTATTACTTGCTCTGAATTTAACAGAGTTAAAACGAAACGGTATCATATTAATACTAATTACCAATATTATGCAAGTATTTAGGAAATTTTCTTAAAGAATTGCTTTTTAATTGTCGAGAGCAACAATTCCTGGCAATGTTTTTCCTTGGAGAAATTCCAGTGCAGCACCGCCACCAGTGCTGATATGACTGATTTTATCGGTTATGCCGAATTTCTCGACTGCAGCAACAGCATCACCTCCACCCACAACGGTCAATCCTTCGGTTTTCGCTAGTGCCTGACAAATTCCGTGAGTGCCAGATTCAAACTCTTCACGCTCGAAAACTCCCACAGGTCCGTTGAAAAGAATCGTTTTTGCATTTAAAATCTCATTAGAGAACATTTCAATTGTTTTTGGACCGATGTCAAAACCTGCTAGATTATCTGGAATTTCACCTGTAACAACACTTATATCAGATTTCATGCTTTTAATTTTTGGTGCAACAATGTGATCCAAAGGGAGCAGCACTTTTAATCCGCTATTCTCCCATTCATCAAGCATTTTAAGTGTTTTCTCGAGTAAATCCGGCTCAACTAAGCTTTTGCCAATGTTAAAACCTCTCGCAGCAAGAAAAGTGTACGCCATCGCACCACCGATGCAAAAAACGTCAAAACTCTTCGCCAAATTTTCGAGAATGGGCAATTTATCAGAAACTTTCGATCCACCAAGAACCGCAAGAACCGGTTTTTGCGGATTTTTGAAAAAACTGCCCAAATTTTGAATTTCCTTTAAAACTAAGTAACCCGCGGCGGAAGGCAGGAATTTTGGAGGAATAATCATTGACGCTTCAGCTCGATGGGTTGTTCCAAATGCTTCGCAAACGAAGAAGTCAGCGAGTTTCGCGAGCTTTTTCCCGAATTCCTCACTGCCAGCTTTTTCTTCTTTATGGAATCGCAGGTTCTCCAGCAAAATTATATCTCCCGGCATGAGTTTCGCGCACTTTTCCTCAACTTCTGACCCGATGCAGTCCTCAAGGATTAAGACTTCTTTCCCTAAAATCTTCGATAATTCAATACCGACCGGTTTCAAACTCATCTCAGGCACAATTTCACCTTTAGGGCGTCCGAGATGACTGATTATTATCAAAGATGCACCATTCATAAGAAGTTTGTCAATTGTCGGTATCGCAGCCAAAATCCGGGCAGAACTCTGTACTTCACCATCTTTAATTGGTACATTGAAATCAACTCTTAGCAAAACTCGCTTCCCATTGAAATCGAAATCATCTATACTTTTTACCGTCATTGAAAACCTTTCAGAATAAATATGAAACCCAAAAGATTACATTCACTCATTGAGCATTCAGCACAGATATCAGATGAATTTACTTCGTGCATGAAAAAAACGCAATATTTATATGAAAATACGAATATTATTGCAGGATTCAAAGGGCTTGGAAACTCAATTAAACACCTGCTTGCAGGGAAATGTCAAGAATTGGGGATAAAACTCGATTTTTTTGATGAACCAGGATTAAAGCAGAAGATTTTTAACGATGATTCATTTGATGCAGCGTTGTTTTTCCAGAATTTCTTCCCGCCTGTGCAGGATTTTCGCAATCAGCACATACATTGGTCGAAATTTCGACACGACGATTGGGTTCGTCAGAGGATAAATTATTCGTTCGTAAATTCTGCCAATCTTGGTTCAGAGTCTTATTCGCCTGTGCTTGAACTAGCAGAATTTCAACGTCTGCAGAATATTTTAGGTGATTGCTCGGACAAGAATTTTACATTGCTATTTGTTCCGGATATGCCGGAATCTCCTGTCCCTGCACATTCCGCAATTATCGCAGCAGTTTCGCTTGATATGCATGTCAATTTAATGCTTCCCGAGTCACATTCGCTTGATTTCGAGGTTTTATCGAAAGCGGAAACAGTCGCATTTGAAAAAAACAAGAATTTCAGGTTGTTTCAGACACCAAAACGTGAGATTTTAGAGGATAGCGATATAATCGTTCGGGCATCGTGGGCTCAGCTTGCCGACGATTATAAATATCAGTTGCAAATGAATATCCTCAAGGAATTGAAGAAATCGTGGAACGAGAATTTAATACCCGATAATTCAAATGTTTTACGTGCTTTTTCGTTTCCCCATTTCAAGCAAGCGGACAAAACATATATAGAGCAGGCATTGCAAAAACTTCTTTGCTGGTTGTTAATCAGAAATAAATGATAACAGCAAGTTTCGCTGTTGCATGATTCTTATACAATGCCTTATTGAGTGCAATTTGATAGGTAAACTGTGCAAGAAGCCAGATTTCAACATATTTTTCATACACCGGTAAAGTTCCGCGCAATTCCGTGTGCAGAAACCCAAAACGCCCGGAATCACTCCAATAATCTTGGTTGAAATTCAGCATAACAATGAAAAAGTTGTTCAAACCCACGAAAAACCTGTAATCTGTGCCTGTGCCGGAAACATAATCTATAGCAATCTCAAGACCGTAATTAGGTTCGATTTCAGTAATCGCCAAAACGTTCAGACATTCCGCAATATTGTTGGCATCAGGCAAAGACTGCATCCTGAATAAAATTTCGCTTGTGTTTTCGCTTCCATTAAAATCCTTAATAAACTGATAATCCCTGAAACCAAAGGTTATGCGGTCATAAAATGTAACATCAAGCGAGAACATGCCGGCAATATCTTCATGGTCATCAATCCACTGCTGCAATAAACTGAATTCCGCACGAAATTTCAATCCCTCCATAGAATAAAAATCAATGCCTGCACAATAATTGTAATAAATATTCTCCTCACCCATCTCAAATCCGTTCAACAGCGGCATTCCGTACGCAAAATCAAGTTGCACGAAGATACCCAGATGATTTCCAAGTTGATTGTTCAGCAAAACCTCGTCAAGCTTGTCCTTCAGCAAATTATATCCTTTTTCGTCGCGCTGAACATCAAGCTCAAGTGCCTTCAAATCCTGCTTCAAAACAAATAGTTCCTCAGAAAATACTCGATTTTCTCTTTCAAGTTTTTGCTTTTTAATCAGCGTATCCGCCAGCAAATCCTCCAACTCCCGATAATCAAATGGTAATTCCTTTTTGACATCTTCATCAGTTTTATCAGGTATTTTCTCAGGAATTTTTACTTTGTCAGGTTTCGATTCTTCAGTTTGTTTCGCTTCAGTTTCTTCTGCTGGTACATACGGCAAAAGTTTGCATAAATCGTCGGTTTCTGCTTTCCCATAGTCGTTTTTCGACAAAATTCGACCAATACTTTCCTCCTGCAGCACCTGAATAAGCTCAATCTTCGTTACATTCCGGCTTTCTCGGAATACTTCAAGCCGGAATCCAAGCTTTAATCCGTCATCCCATCCCCCGTTTATCAGCACTAGTTTCCGCTCATCGGAATCAATCGCCAAAATCTTGAAATATCGTTGTCCCCTCTTCAGTTTTTCAAGCTCATCAAGCTTTGCTAGAAGATCCTTTATCTCATCTTCCGACATAATTTTAATTCGTCCGGGTTTCGTTTGAGTCTGCGGAGATTCATCTTTGTCTGAGTCCTGAGAAAACGCAGGCATCACAAACAAAAAAACAAACAACAATGAAAACGATAGATTCTTCATGCGATACCTAAAATTACTATTTTTTTTGTAGAAGAACAGAAACAACGTTTCTGTCATTCCCAACTTGATTGGGAATCCAGCGAATACAAGAGAAATTCAATATTACTGGATTCCTGCTTTCGCAGGAATGACATGCATTCTACTCCATGTGTATATCTACAAAATTTTATTGATTATACAATTCAGCATTGATTTTCACATTATTTAGTTCTTCAAGCCGGCTTTGCACAACAAGTCGGAAAAACAGCGAGATTTTCTTGTTATTTAACGCTTTTCTAAGCAATGCTGTTGCTTTATCAATATCCTGTTTTTTCTGAGGAAACCGTAATAATCTCATAGCTCGAATATAATGAATTTCCGGGATTAAAACCGGTGTCATAGCTGCATATTCTAATTGTTTCTCTATCTCTTTTTCATCTTTTACTGACAAATATCCTTTGTCATCAAAGCTGTTAATAATCTCGTCAGCATCGTAAATCGCAGTTTTACCCGAAAAAGTGTCAATTTCAGTATAAATCTCTTTGACCAGAAGAACAGATGTTGCAGCAATTATGGCAAGTAGCATCGAAAACAGAATCTTCATCTGCCTGTTGAAACCTTCAGCAATTTTTGGATTGTACTCAGCAGCATAAATAAAATTAATGCGCGACTGAATCGAACCATGCGTAATTGAAGGTTTTGAGAGAATTCCACCGCCATAAATCCGTGCGATACCGAATAAGGCATCGATGAACGAGTTGTTGCTGATAAGATTTGCAGCGAATAAATCCGCTTGCCTTTCGAATTTTCGAGAAATGAACCCAATTAGAAACCCAAACATGCACAATAAACCTAGAACCGAAAACATTTCGCGCAATGCAAGAATATTCCCCGAAGATAAGTTAAACATAAAACCCAAATTTAGCGACAATGGCTCAAGAATCAGAAAGCTGATAAAAATAAACGAAACCAGCGATAAAAAATATATTTGCAGATGTCCCTTTCGAGCATGCCCAAGTTCATGAGCAAAAACACCCTTAATTTCATCTGAAGTGAAGTTTTGCAGAATCGCATCAGTGATAAACACATATCTTACGAATGAGAAAAAGCCCACGACCATTGCATTCGGTATTTTCAATTCGCCTGTCTGCCAAACAAGAATATTCCGGTATTTCACCTTCGCTTTTATTGCAATCTCACGAAGTTCCTGCTTCATCGTGGATTCAGGCATAACTTTAGCACGTAGAATCATCCTGATGAGTAACGGGAAAAAAATCGCAATTACTACAACTGGCAGTAACATTAGAATCATTGAAACCGTGGGAGCAGCGAATTCAAGACTACTGAAAAAATTTGATTCTGCGTTAACCAATGACAGAATAAACTCCGCAATGGAAATCATCATCATCAACGGTAACGGAATAAGCAGAAGACGCAGATTGAAATCAAGGTATTGAGTAAACGAAAAATCCTCTTTGCGTGCGACTCTGTCTATCTTGTAAAGCGAAAACAAAATCAGTAAATAATTTAGTATTGCCGGTATAATAAACAGCAATTCCTTAACAACGGGAATTTTACCCATTGAAATACCAAAAATGTCAATATCGATGATAAAATGACGCCAATGGAATTTTATTACCAGTAAAACAAACATGGCGAATGCAAACACAAGAATCGTGCTTCGAAGCAGATTAGCAAGGTGATATTTTTTATTGCGAATGTTTTTTATTGCGAAATACCCAGCAATTTGTCCTATGCTCCAAACCAATGCTGAGATTAGCATAAAACCTGCCAATGTATTCAATGGGCTTATATATCCGCTGTCAGCAATCGCAGATGAATCAACGAGCGTGTAAAGAACATACGATGCAATTAAATAAAAAAACAAAAGCATATCATACTTTCAAAATTATGTATCATTTGGATGAAGCTATCAATTTATCGTTAAATATATCAGAATTGGGTATTCCACCCTTGAATAGATTTATCGCCGTCTGAAGCTGTTTATCACCCAACATTTCATCGAGAATATTCTGCTCATTCTCAGTAACAAACGGCGGATCTCCAATAATCTCTTCAACATGGTGCTGAACGTAAATAAAATTCTCCTCTCGTGCTGACAGAGCTATTTCAATATCCGGCAAAATCCCACCACGGTAGAAATTGCCAAAATCGTAGAGTTTTAACTGTGTTTTATCGAACGGGCAAAATTCAAATTCGGGGTATAGAACCTCATCAAATAATGCGCCACATTTCGGGCAGTACATCTGCTTTGTGTTTTTCTGAATGCAACGTCCTGAGGGCGTGAAATAAAGCGCAGTTGTGAGTTTTATCTTTGAAATTTTATCGAAAATATCCAGTTCATAAATGTTCTGCACCTTGCCTTTGCCGAATGTTCGTTCACCCACAATTATTGCACGTTGATGATCCTGCAGTGCGCCAGCAAGGATTTCCGATGCTGAGGCAGACATTTCATTCACAAGCAAAACAACTGGAATGTCTGGAAATATAGCATTGTCAGCGGTTTTGTACGAGAAATTGTTACTTGCGTTTCTCCCTGCAGTGTAAACAATGAGTTTGTCCTTGGGCAGGAAACAATCGACGATTTTATTGACGATAAGAAGTTGACCACCCCGATTATAGCGAATATCAACAATCAACCCCAGAATTTTCTCTTGGTTTATCAGGTTTTCAAGCTCACGTTGGAAATCATCGGCGGTTGTATCCTGAAAACCTGTAAGTCGCATATAACCGATTTTTTTACCCTCAGCAACGATTGATTTCACGCCGACGACCGAAGGGCTTATGATAATTTTACGAACGAGTTTCACATCAATGATTTCTTCAGTCTTCCAACGTTCAATCGTCATCATAACTTCGCTGTTTTCTGCACCGCTTAACTTGTCAACAGCTTCCTCTGCAGATTCAAACCATGCATCTTTTCCGTCAATTTTAAGTATTTTATCACCTGATTTTATACCTGCCAATAGTGCTGGCGAATCAGGCATCGGAGTTAAAATGCGCAAATGATTATCATCTTCAAGTTTTATCTGCACGCCGATTCCCGCAAACTTGCCAGTTGTTACTTTGTCAAACTTCCTGACCTTCTGTGGCTTGTAAAACGAGGAATAAACATCGTCAAGCGACTTTATCATGCCGTCAATCGCATTGTAATAAAGCTGTTCCGAATCTATCTTCTCTTTGTAAAAATTCTCCTCAATTATGTTATGTGCCTGTTTAATCGGCACGTCCTCGTCAATGCTGAAACTCCCGCGAATCAGCCATGCAGCAAGAAAACCAACCAAAAAAATACTCGGTAAAAACCATATTATGTTGTTTTCAGCTTTTTTTGCTTGTTTTGTTGCTTGTTTTTGAGATTTCTCAGCATTCTCTGACGGTTTTTGTATAGATTGTTCCATAAATTACTTTGCGAATCGGTTATTTGAATTCTCTGGATTAATAATGTGAATTACACATTAACATATTCGCACAAAAAGAGAAAGAACAGACATTTTGCTTAATACACACGAATAGTGAAAAAGTACCTGGTGAAAAGTAAATGGTGGCACAGGCATCCCTGCCTGTGTCTAGCAATGTATGTCATCA
>CAYZQB010000019.1:26009-28007 GCA_964480395.1 uncultured Planctomycetia bacterium | reverse complement strand
TGGTTGGTTTGAGACGCAGAAATTAATTTTTTTGTAGAATGTGTGTAATATTACGATAATACTGGATGTCTAAAGAGATAAAAGTGAGAAAACAGACAAAAATACCCGATTTAAAAATAATTTGAGTATTTACGAAAGTAATCTTGTATAATTAATGTGATTATTTGTATTATTATCAAAAATAAACCGTTAAGTTGGAGTAAGGTAATGAAGAAAACAATGTTTATTGCGATGAGTCTGATGCTTGTTCTGATTGCAAGTGATGTAGCACGTGTCATTCAAACAACTGATGCTGGCTGACGTCCGAGACCGCGGGTTGTTCAACCTGAGGAAGAACTGAAAGTCGTACTCGAATGGGAAGACGCATTGATTGAATATCCAGCAGCAGAAGATGGTCAGAAACAATCAAAAATTCTTCCAGTAATCAAGCAATTTGATAAAGCATACGAAGACCAAAAGCTTGTCGTCATTTACGTTTACACTGATGACCTGAGAAAGAAGATGGAAGCAAAGCGTAAACTTTGTGAAAGCTACATGGACAAAGTACTTTGCAAGCCAAAAGTCGCTAAAGAGTTGGAAGGTTGCATCCGCTTGAAAATCAACATCGATAAGCTTGAGGACAAGAAACTGAGTAAAGCATATAAGCTGTCAAAAACTTATCCAGCAATTTACATGTTTGATTTTCAGGGTGCTATGATTAAATCGACAACTTCAAGAGATGAGAAAGCTGTAATTACTTGTTTGAATTATGCTGAGAAGAAACTGGAAAAGTTGGTTAAAAAACTTGAGAAAGAATCAGAAAAAGACTAAATCGAAAAATATACAAGAATCCCGGTGAATATCGGGATTTTTTTAAAAATTGAACTTAATCGGTAAAAATGCCGTTTAACATATGTAACAACATATATTATAGATGCTGGAATTATAAAAAAAGAAATTAGGATAAAAAAGTATTATTTTGCAAAGTAATTTAAGTAATATTTGTTTTTAGGTGGTTTCAATATTATAATAAGTGTATAAGATTGGATATTAAGTCTGAAAATACCGTTTTAATGGAGATAAAAATGAAACATGTCTTATTGATCACCCTTTTTGTAGTGGCTGCATTCATTGCTGGCGACTATGTGCAATTAATTCAAACGTCTGAGGCGGGGTGAGGTGGCGGAAGTGCTGGAACTGGAGGTTCCAAAGGTGGATCGGCAAAACGAGGCGCAAAAAAGGGCACTGTAGAAGAACCAATCGAGGAAGAAGTAGCTCGCGTTGTTCTCGAATGGGAAGAAGCACAAATCGATTATCCTGTAAATGACGATGTGGCCAAATCAAAAGCAAAACCAGTCATCAAACAATTCGAAAAATCGTATGATGAGCAGAAACCTGTCATAATTTTCGTTTATACGGATGACATGCGTAAGAAGTATGAAGCGAAGCGTAATGCATGTGAAAAGTACATGAACGATGTTCTTTGCGACCCGGATGTTGCGGAACAGCTTGACGGTTATATTCGCATCAAGATGAGTATTTCGAAGCTTGAAGACAGCAAACTCAGAAGTGCTTACAAACTTAGCAACAAAGCGCCGATGATTGCGATTTACGACTTCACGAATAAACAATACACTAAAACTTCAAACGCAGATCTTGTGTATATTACCGCTAAATTAAAAGGCTGCATGAAGGTGAATGAAAAAGCAATTGAAAAGCTTGAGAAAAAGAACAGATAATTCTGTTTAGGCAAAAATTATGAAACCTGGCTTCGGTCAGGTTTTTTTATTGGAAAAATTTCAGCAAATGTATGACAGATGAGATATTTATAGAAAAAAAAGTAAATTATTTGTTGTTCGGTTAATTATTGGATTATATTGAAATAGATATAAAATAAAGTTGTACGTAAATATTAAGGATTGAGAACTTTTGATGTATGGAGGATAAAGTGAAACACCTATTTTTAGTCATTTTATTTGCTTTCTTTTTTGTTGGCTGTGATTCAGAGAATTCGAATAG
>CAYZQB010000019.1:0-25909 GCA_964480395.1 uncultured Planctomycetia bacterium | reverse complement strand
GAAAGATACTCTACTTTAGAAGTTGTTGAGATTCCATTAACAAGTAGTTTTTTAACTGAATTATCCGAAGGAAGTACAAATAGTGCTGGAGTAATTAATTCTTCTTTCAAAATTTATGGATTTCTCGATGCTCAGAATTGTATTGTTGAAATAGATGAAACAAACAACGTGCGTGAAGCAACAATAAATGGTGCAGCGGGGGAAATAAACATAACAACTCCGAAACTCCCCAATCTTCAGATTAGATACATTCAGAAATTCCTGAATAAAACCATCACTCAAAACGGTGGATATGTAGTTACAGAATGGGAAATTTTTAACAGAGGATTTAATCCAGTCAATGAAGATTTCAATGTTTCGATATTTCTATCAGAAGATGACAGCTACGATGTTTGGGATGCTAAATTAGTGGAAAAAAGAGTGACAGATGATATTGCGGGTTATTCAAGCATAATTGTTGCAATAATAGTAAAAATGCCGTATGTAACCTGGAGGAACAACGGATGGTCGTTGTTTTCAGCTTACGAAAAATATGACCCTGTTAAAGGTGATGAAATGTACACTCGGGAGTTACCACCAAACGGTCCTCCCGGATATATGTTTTGTGTTTATCCTTGTATTGAAAGCACATCCAAGCTCATCGCCTTGGTCGATTCTAGGGGCACGAATGAAGTGTTAGAATCAATCGAAACCGACAATTATTCATTCATGGGACCAGGTGGAAACGGTGAATTGAAAGCGGAAACAAATCCAACAGGTTTTAAAGATATTGAACTTTTGGACTTTAGAGTTGCAAATTATATCTTTTCACCTGGTGGAAATACTGCCAATGTATATGATATTTCAATCAGGTACAGCGCGTCAATTCAGTATGCGGATTATTGCTCTTTCGCATTTTATTGGTCGAAGGATGATAAAGCACATTTCGGCGATTATTTCATCCAGCGTTATTGGTTTCAGATTCAGCCGGGTATTGACATTTTGCTGTATCCCTTCGGCATAAACATTGTCTGGAAACCTGACCCGTTGCCGCCAGCAGGTACATACAGAATGGTGATGGTTATGGATGATATATTCAAATTCGCTGAATCAGACGAAAGCAACAACGCGAAAGTCTCACGGGGTACAGTTACAGTAAACTAAAACTCCGCATTTTAACAAAAGTAAGCTGTTTTATGTTGGTCATGTAGAAGGATTACCTGGATAGAAGTATGTTTGATTGAAGTCAGGGATTTGCGCTTTACATATCCGAAAGCTAAAGAAGAATAATTTTATGATCGATTTTAACATTGAACGATTATATTGTTACTTTGCTTAATTCAACAGAAAATGCTTTTGTATTTATCCATCGCGATTTTATACAATATATTGTTGTGAAGATTCGGATTTGAAGATTTAGAAATATCATGTCAAAATTTATCAGTTAGGGTCATTATGAAATTAAAATCATATGCAATTATTGCTGTAATCGTCCTTTTTCTTGGTTTTGTTAACGTATGTTATGCTGGTCAGCAAAATTCGATAAACTCACTTTTTGATTCACGTTTGTACCAGATAGAACCAGAAGAAGAAGAACCCTCAAATCCTGATTTATCTGGTACCTATGCATTAAAATCTCATACACAGAGTTATGCTGACTTTTCAGTCTTTAAAATAGGATTAGAAGCGTTTTTAAATACGACGGTTTTTATTGGTTTCGGGATTAACTTTGAAATAGGTTTACCGAATATATTTGATGGATACTCGTTTGAAATTGGATTTTATGAGGGCTTGGTGGCAAGTCAAAGCTCAAATGAACTGGGAATATTCTTCAGCATGAAATTAGTAGGAAAATACACATTCAATATAGATAGTTTCATATATCCTGGCGTGGGTTTGAAGTATCTTGCAGGTGTATCCGGCAATTTTATTGATGATAGCAGAGAATATCATTCTTTTGGTCCAGTTGGGTATATTCGGCTTCCATTTGCATGGGTGCTGCTGCTTGAAGTATCGATGTCACTTGAGTTAATCACTGACAAAAATCATTCACCAGCAATCTGCTTCGATTTTTTCATGGGTTTTCATTTTTAAGGTTGACTATGACCGAAGATTACGAAGTGGTCTGGCGAAGGAAGTCGCGAAAAACCTTGCCGGATTCCGGTGTTGCAGAATTCCTCGATTACATGGGGCTTGAAGTCGGTGTTTCAAAAAATACATTGATGGGTTATGAAAGCGATATTCATTTGATGTGTGAGTTTCTGCATACACATGAAAAAGCGGTTCTCACTGCGTCCTACGATGAATTAAACAAGTATTTTCTGGGTCTTATTGAAGATGGCAATTCGTCTGCAACGGTTATGCGAAAGCTCTCATCAATACGCATGTTGTTTCGGTATCTAGCAAACGAAGGTTTTATCAAAGCGGATCCGAGTTCGAAACTTGAGTCGCCGAAAGTTGGTATAAAACTACCAGGAGTATTATCTGTTGAAGAGGTTGAACAGTTATTGAATTCACCTGTGCCGGGAACGGTTTTAGGAATGCGGGATAGGGCGATTCTTGAAGTATTGTATTCGACCGGAGCGAGAATCAGCGAGGTGCTGGCGATGAAAGTGTCGGATGTCAAGATGGATTTCAGCTACATTCGTGTGCTAGGCAAAGGCAGCCGCGAGCGGATTGTGCCGCTTGGAGAAAATGCCCTTGAATGCTTACGCAGGTACTTGAGCAATGGCAGGCATCTGCTTTTACGCTGGCGGAAAACAGAAGAATTGTTTCTGTCACGGTCAGGGAAACCGCTTGACCGCAAAGCTGTCTGGGTTCGCATCAAACATTATTGTATAAAAGAGGGATTGTCGGATAAAATCTCTGCACATTCGCTCAGGCACTCGTTTGCAACCCATTTGCTTGAGGGTGGTGCTGATGTACGCACTGTTCAGGAGATGCTTGGACATTTACAGATTACGACAACACAGCGTTATACGCATGTGAATAAAGAACGATTGAAGAAGATTTACGACCAGTTTCACCCCCGCGCATAACCAAAAACCACATCTGAAAGCTGTTAATTCAATTAAATATTGTATAATATTTTAAAAGATAGGTGCCTTATGCGCAAATTGAGATTATTATCATGGAATGTAAATGGCATTCGGGCAGTGCAGAAAAAGGGATTTGTTGAATGGTTGCTCGATGCTGACCCTGATATTTTATGCATTCAGGAAACAAAAGCTCAACCTGACCAACTTGATATGGAATTGTTAAACATTGAAGGTTTCTCGTCGCATTTCGCATCCGCACAGCGCAAGGGGTACAGCGGGGTTGCTGTTTATACTAAGGTTGACCCTGTAAAAATCACAGAGGGCTTAGGGATTGCGGAGTTTGATGCTGAAGGGAGAACTCTGATTATAGAATATAAAGATTTTATACTTTATAATGTTTATTACCCGAATGGTAAGAAAGATAATTTACGTTTGAAATATAAGATGGATTTTTATGATGCTTTCTTGAAACATGCGCTGATGAATAAGAAAGCAGGCAAAAACATTGTTATCTGCGGCGATGTAAATACCGCGCATAAAGAGATTGATCTTTCGCGACCCAAGGAAAACTCAAAGGTTTCGGGATTTTTACCTGAAGAACGTGCATGGATTGACAAATTTCTTTCGCATGGTTTCGTTGATACTTTACGTGTTTTTCACGAAAAACCTGAGCTTTACTCATGGTGGGATTATAAAACAATGGCAAGGGAGAGGAATATTGGCTGGCGGATAGATTATTTCTTCATCAGCGAGAGTTTAAAACCTAAGCTTTCGGATGCGTTTATATTAAATGAAGTGATGGGCTCGGATCATTGCCCGATTGGTATTGAACTTGAAATATAACGGAAAATATGTGTAAAACAACATTTTGCTGGTTCTGTGTCATTCTTGCTCTAATACTAACATCAGGGCAGGTATTTGCTCAGGATGAATCCGCCGAGGATATTGAGCTTCCGATGCTTGATAAAAACGGTGAACTCATATGGTTCATCAGGGCTAAGAAAATCGAGAGTAAATTCAACCTTCTTGTACCAGGATCTGATGACGAATACACAGGATACGAAATAAAGGATATATCGGTTTTCATACCTCAGCAGGTTGAGGATGAGAAAAGAATCGTATTAATCAAGGCGAATAAGGCGATCTACATTTCCGAAATAAACCGACTTGAGATTTCAGAACGCGTTGTAATGTACATGCTTTCAAAAGTTTACTCTCGAAAGTTCAAAATTGATGAGAAAAATTTAATCAATTATGACATGAGATTGCAAAGCTCCAAATTGACTGTATGCTGGGTCGAAGAAGTCCCTGAAAATGCTGATAAGGACAATGAACTGAAATCGACAAAATTTCAGACACTGATTACAACCGATGAAGATATTTCAATGGATTATCCGCTGCAGGGCATCGATTTCAAAGGAGCCGGATTGACTTTTCGCGAAGGCAGTCCAACAATCCGGATTAATAATAACATCGAAGTTAATTACAATCAGTTGCTAAATCCCGCGAACATGGGGGGAAATGAATTAACAGGTAGCTTTAAACTGACCGGTATGCACGGTGCTGATATTAATTTCACAGATATCAAAGAATACAAACTTAAGTCAATAATCGTAAAAGATGCTGTCAAATTTATCCAAAAACCACAAAACAACCAGTTGAGCTGTAATTCTTTGAGTATCCGATTCAATCCGGGAGAAGGACAGAGCTTAAAATTCGAGAAAATCACCGCAGCAGGTGAAGTCCGTTATCTTACACCGAATAGATTCAGTTTGAATTGTAATAATCTTGAGTTTTTCTATGAAAATGAAAATAACAAAGAAAAATTCCTCGGTGTATTTACTGGAATCAAGCGTGCAATCATGTTTACGGATAATACGAGTGAGATTTTTGGTTTAGCATCGGAGGACGAAGACAATTTATTCACCTATTATCTTTGTCATGCAGACGAGAAAATCATTTTTGAACGAGAGCTAGAACACGTTACAGATAAAAAAACTAGCGGTTTCGAGAAATGGCGATTCGTTAGTGAAGCCAAGATAGAGCGTAAAATTGTCAAGCTTGATATATCTGGAATCAACGAAGGTTCTTTGCTTGACAGAACAAGTTTTCTCGAAGGTCGGAAAATTCCTGGTAAAATTGAATCTTCTGAAGTTGATCTTGTTTTGCAGGGAAAAGATGAGATTTCGTTTTATTTTGAGCTTAATCGCGCAACAGATTTGCTTAGTAACAAAGAATCGAATGTTGAAAACATGGATAGAAATTTAACACGATTGGAGGTGAAAAATTCGCTTAATCGTTCAACACTCGAGTTCTACATTGAAAAACTAGGGAATGTCTATGTATTTGCAGAAGCACTGATTTATGTACAGAAAAGCACAACGGAATCGCATGTGTTAATTAGCGGAGAAAAACCAAGATTAATATTAAAGACGATGCAGGATTTTCGTTTCACTCGCGTCTCAGCAATAAAAGGTAATTTTTTCAGATATATTTTATCTACTCAAAGCAGCATATTTATCAGCATTAATTATGAAGAAAAAACATCAATACTCGATAAATTGACAATTAGCTCTAACGAAGGTATCGAGTTGCAAAAAACCCCTTTACGACTTACACAAGCAGCAATTCCTGAGCATTATTCAACACTAAAAGCATATGACATAAAGGTCACATTTTCCGCCAATGAAATCGGTGAGCTTGAACTTTCAAATTTTATCGCCCATTCTAGTAATGATTCTAAAATTCTATATGAAATCAGCAATAATAGGATTGAAACCGAGTATCTCGAATATAATTCACTTAAACTATCCTTTGATTCGATGAATATTGACGAAGAATTACTGCCTAACTGGAAACTGATTTACGTTCCTTATACAACTACAATTGTCCTGAAGGGGAATACGAAATTACGCAGTGCAGATACTGAGTTGAATCGGTTGATTTCGCTGAATGACAAGCAAGGGGAAACCGTTATACCAACCTTGATAGATTTAACCGCAAATAAGAACTTGTCATATTCTATGGTTTATTTGAAAAGCCGCGAGAAATTTATCTCTCTTGACAGTAAACTTATGCTTAATGAAGATATTTCAGTCCTTGCATATATTAATGATGAAAAATTGTTATCGGTTTCAGGCAGGAATTTGCTACTCGATTCAGTAAGAGATTTGAGACAAAATATAAATAAAATCAGGCATTTTGAAGTTGTTGGGAAATCAGCCAAAGAGCCTGCATCTCTAGAATATGTCTATCGTGATTTGACAATAAACGCTGGGAAAATTTCGATTTTTGATGAGAAAAAGAACAGGATTGAGATTACTGACTCACCTACAATAACATTTACAATTATGAATCGGAAGCTTGGGGATAATCCTGATACCATAAAACAGAATCCTGGCAGTAATCCCGACGATTTCGAAATTACGGTCAAATTCCCTGAAACTAAAGACGAAAATATCAAAAAGAATCAGAAAATAACTGCAGTCGGGTTTATCGAAATGCTAGAAATTACCTCAAGATGCGAGATTATCTTAACTAATAAAAAAAATGCGTTGAATACGCTAATTATGAAAGCAGATAATGTTCAAGCATTGTTCTCAAAGGATGAGGAGGAGAAATCTGGACTAAAGCTTGGAATATCGAAAATCATTGCATCTGGCAACGTTCTCATTTCTGACGGCAAGCGAGAAGTCAACGGGGACAAACTCACATGGGAAACGGACAAGGGAGTATCGATTAAACTCGAAGGCGATAACTCAGTTCTCAAGGAAAGCAGGGATGGCAAGATAATTTATATTATCAAAGGTATAAACAACTACGTTTTCAGGGATAAATCGGAGGATGTAACCTCACGTAAGAATGTTATTAAGCTTAAATCCAAAAATGGAATCAAAATAAAAGTCAGCCGATGAGAATTTCACATCTGACAGCGATTTCATTGAATTGCTGAGATTATGTGATATTCTAGGCTGTTTTGAAAACACATTGATGAGGACTTGATGAAGTTACTGAAAAAAATTATGAGAGGATTATTCGGAACGCCAACTGAAAGATTTCTTAAAACGGTCGTACCAACTGTTGAGAAAATAAACTCATTGGAGCCGGATTTCAGAAAACTCACAAATATAGAGTTAAGAGAGAAGACGCAGGAATTCAAGGAACGATTAAGTAAAGGCGAGACCTTGAATCAGCTTCTGCCAGAAGCGTTTGCAGCAGTACGTGATGCAGGCAGACGCTTTCTGTCGATGAGGCATTACGATGTTCAGCTTATCGGCGGGATTGTTCTTCACCAAGGGAAAATCGCTGAAATGGTAACAGGTGAAGGAAAAACCCTTGTAGCGACGCTGGCAGCATATTTGAACGCACTTGAAGGTAAAGGCGTTCATGTGATTACGGTAAATGATTATCTTGCTCAGCGTGACCGTGATTGGATGGCACCGATTTTTCAGGGGCTTGGATTGAGTGTCGGCGCGATTCAGTCTCAGATGTATTCGGGTGACCGTCAGAGAGAATATTCATGCGATATCACGTACGGAACTGCTAATGAATTTGGATTCGATTATCTGCGCGATAACATGAAAAGTGAGCTGTCGCTTCAGGCACAGGGAGTTCTCAATTATGCGATTATTGATGAGGTTGACTCAATTTTAATCGATGAGGCACGTACACCCTTGATTATTTCTGGCTCTGCTGCCGACGAGACCGAAAAATACAAGCATGCCAATGATGTTGTTATCAAACTCGGGAAAGCAGACCCGAAAACTCTGAAAAACAGATATTTCGAAGTTAAAGAGAAGGACCATCGTGTTGATTTAAGCGAAGCGGGGCTAGAAAAAGTCAGCGAATTGCTAGGAATTGAGAATATCTGGGCTAGTACAGCAGTTGAATGGCCTCATCTCATTGACAATGCATTACGTGCGCATAATCTGTTTTTCCGTGAAAAGCATTATGTAATCAAGGATGGTGAAATCATTATCGTTGATGAAAACACCGGTCGGCTCATGGAAGGACGCAGGTGGTCGGACGGATTGCATCAGGCGATTGAAGCGAAAGAAGCACGTGCATACGGAAATGTGCAGATTAGACGCGAACAACGCACTCTGGCGACAATCACACTGCAGAACTATTTCCGGCTGTACAACAAAATCTCAGGTATGACCGGTACCGCTCTCACTGAAGAAGGTGAATTTTTCAAGATATACAAACTTGAAGTTGTTGATATTCCAACTAATAGAAAACTTATCAGGAGCAGCTATAACGATATTATTTACGGTACAATTAAAGAAAAATACAGTGCAATTGGCGACGAAATCAGCAATCTTGCAGCAATTGGCAGACCGATACTCGTGGGTACAACAACAATTGAACGGTCAGTTGAGATATCAGATTACCTCAAAGGACAGGGATTTCAGATTGAGGAAAACCCGATAGCATCTGACAGCAAGAAAAGGGTTTACGTTCTGAATGCAAAAGCAACCTACGAAAATGCGATGCGGGAAGCGGATATCGTGGCACAGGCAGGGCGAAGACTGCTTGACAAACCAAAAGTCGAAAAAGAACTTGCCAATTTCGAGCAAAATGCAAACAGAAAATCAATCTTGGAGTTGCTGGAATCGATAAAGAAAACATCATTAATATTTAACGATGCACCAGGTATGGTAACAATTGCAACGAATATGGCAGGACGTGGTACCGATATTCTACTTGGTGGAAATTCCGGTCACTTTTTCTATAGATATTTGAATAATGAAGGATTTATGGCAGCAACCGAAGCACTAAAATCGGATGCTGCTGATGCGAAAGATGACATAGAACATGTGAAAAGCAAGAAAACAGCGGCTTCCGCGCAAGCGAAAAAAGGTGGCAAAGGTAAAAAAGATGGTGAGTCAGCAAAGAAAATCAATTTATCTGACGTCGAAAACATGATTTTCTCTGAGCTTTTTGTAGTTTTAACAAAGGCTGACGGGTTGCCATATCCGATGAAAGACCCAGCGGAACTTGTGAATGAGAAAGAACGTCAGGCAGCGGAAAAAGTTTTGGCAGAATCTCTGCAGGCACTGTTTCCGCTTCATGCCGATTTCTTCTATCCTGACGACAATCCAAAAGCACAAGCGGTTATTGACGGTTTGTTGAAAGATTATATTAATCCTGCGACATTCAGAGAATTTTTCGAAGGTGATTGGACGTCTGTTCTTGAAGATTTTATGCAGCGAGAACTTGATGTTGACAAAGATTTGGACGTTGGACAGAAATTCGTTACAGAAATTATTCGTTTATCAATTCCTATCAATGAGTATTTACAAAAGCATCTGGCAATCAGGAAGAAAAAGTACGGCAAGAACTGGGATGACACGCTTTTAACCGGAAAATGGTTCGAATACGCGCTTCAGGGTGAAAAATTCCTGCGGGAATCATTATTCAACAAAATGATGGTCTTGTGCCCGCAGTTTTTCAACGACGACACCGATTTGAATACACCACCTGAATTCATCTTCAGCTCTGGTGGCTGGCTAAACATCCGAAACCAAGGCGGACTGCATATTCTCGGTACTGAAAGGCATGAAGCAAGGCGCATTGACAATCAGCTTCGCGGACGTTGCGGCAGACAAGGAGATCCTGGGTCATCACAGTTTTTCCTGGCTCTTGAAGATGACCTGATCCGCATTTTCGCAGGTGAAACAATTCGCAAGATGATGCAAATGACCGGCTTGAAGCACGGACGCCCGATTGAGCTTAAAATGCTGAGCAATACAGTTGAGAAAGCACAAAAGAAGGTTGAAGGGCGAAATTTCGATATTCGCAAGAATCTGCTTGAATACGATGAAGTTATGGATAGACAGCGAAAAACGATTTATACGATGCGTCAGGGTGTTCTTGAGGGTTTCACCGGCGTCAAGGATAAGAACCGTTTTCGCACTCTGCGCGTTAAAAAATCTATAAAAAATCGCATTAACGAAGATGAGGGCAAATTTTCATATGACAGCTGGTTCGATTGGTGGAGAGATGAAATAACCAGTCCGCAACCTCTTGAGGAGCATGACGACTGGGAACCGTTGGAAAGCAAATATCGAGAAAATTATCTGAAAGAAAAAGCTCAGGAACTTGTTGCCAACTGCATTTCCCGCAACCTTGATAATTATGCTCATTATGAGAATCCCGCAACGAGTTGGAATCTTAAAGAATTAGTGGATTGGTTGAATGTAAATTTTGCATCAGAAATTGAAAAACCATTCAACATGCAAGAAATCGAGTCATTGGCGTTTGATAACATTGAAAGACACATAATAGAGCGGATTTTGTGGGAAAAAGACGAGAATATTCAATCACTCAGCATGGAGTGTAAAAAGCTGCGTAAGACTGATATGAACGAGTTTACAACGAAATTCCAAAAGGATTTCAATATCACTTTCGATGAAGACGAAACCGCAGAAGCACAAATTCTGAATCCAAGGCAATCCGCAAGTTTTTTCATTGATAAATACAAGCTGCATGGCGAAAAAGCACGAACAAAACGAATTGGGTCAGATAGATTCGTATCTTTATCAGCTAAAATCGATGAAGTAACCGGTGGTTGGAATCTGCCTGGATTAATCAGTTATCTTGAAAAAGCTTCATTATTCTCATTAAATGAAAAAGATTTCGCGGGAATGAATAAGGACGAAGCATTTGATTTACTGATTGGCAAAATAAAGGAAAAATACGAGAAGCAAGAACAAGAAATGACTTCGCCAAACACACGCTATCAAGAGCAATTCATGCTTCTGGATATTATTGACAACCGGTGGCTTGAGCATTTACGCGAGATGGATTATTTACGTTCTGCGGTTGCTTTTTCCGGTTATGCGCAAAAAGACCCGAAAATCGAGTATAAAAAACGTGGGCTGGAAAACTTTATTGAAATGCTCGGGCTGGTTGAAAATCACTTCACTGAAAGGTTTTTCAAATTCCGGCTAAGCGACGAAGCTTTCGAAAGAGCAAAGCTTTCCCTTAGCGACAAATGGGATTCATCACAGGATGCCCAGAAGGAAGAAGTCGGCTCGATCTTGGCAAGTGCAACAGCACCACAAGGGGATGATGCTCGAAGTCAGATGAATAAAGCAGTGAATACTGATCAAGGCGGAGATAGGAAGATGCAACCTATTGTCAGGGATCATCGAAAAGTAGGCAGAAATGAGGTTGTTACTATTCAAAAAGGGAACACAAAACAACTTATGAAATACAAAAAAGCGGAACATCTGATTGAAAACGAAGGTTGGAGAATCATTGACGAATAATTGTACTCATTATTAACAAATTGAGTTTAGATTCCAGATAATCTAATTGAGAATAAAATAGGCGAAGAAATACTGGATTCGATGCTAAAAATGTGAACCAATCGGTTGTTTTATCGTTAATATACTGTAAAATTTCCGTTATCAAATTACGATAAATCGCTAGAAAATAAATTCGGAGGACAAATATGCTCAGTAAAAATTTACGAAAATACATTTTCATAGCTTTGGGAATCTTTGTTTTAAGCGTCTCAGCATATGCAAAGGATTATGTAGTCGTTAAAGACAAAGACGATAAAAAGAAAGAATATGCTTCAGTTAAAATACTTGATTTCACTCAAACTCATATAGTTTTCGAATCTGAGGGCAACAAAATCAAGGAGAAGTGGAGTGATGTCCTAAGCTGGTCAATTGATCCAGATTTCGAAAAAACAGAGGATTTCTCACTTGGAATGAAGAAAATGAAGGAAGCGAATTTTCGATCAGCTATGGGTGATTATGATAAAGTTTTGGCTAATAAGTCAGCAAGTGAGATCGAAAAGCACTTGTCATACTATTACATCATTTACTGTGGGTATTTTGGTAATGACCGCAGAAACCTCGGTTTCAAAATTATCGACCTTTATGCACCACAATTTCAAAAAGCATTTCCGAATTCGTACTTTCTTAAGGATGCTTATGATAGATGGGGATTATCGCGTTTGCAAATGAGGAAACCAATAGAAGCGAAAAAAATATTCGAAGAATTAAAAAAATATTCACAGGGTTTAAGTTTTATGAGACTTGCAATTATGGTCTATTATGATGGGGATTTTGAAAAAGCTGTACCGATTTTTGTCAAAGCAGTATCAAACTCCGAAGATGATAAATATACTAAAGATTTTAGTAGTGTCATGCTTGCCAGTTGTTATCAACGACTGCAAAAATGGACAGAAGCAAAGGAAATTCTCGAAAAACTCACCGGTGATACTGATGATAGTAGCAATGTCGAAGATGTACTCGGAAAAGCATTTTTGTATCTTGGCACGGAATACGGCAGAACAGGTGATTATTCCAAAGCTTTTATAGCACTGATGAAAGCTTATACTGTATATAAAAGCAACCTTCAGAAAAACGAAGTTCTTGATGCATACTCATATGCTCTTATTTGCGCAAATGAGCTTGCAAAGCAAGATGAGAAATGGATGAATCGTGCAAAGGTTCTTGATGGTGAGTTCAAGAATATTTTCGATGAAACTGCATATGAAAAGCGTAAAACAGAATTTCCAAAATAATTAACAGAATTTATACAGACGGGGTAAATCCCGTCTTTTTTTATTAGATTTAGTCATGCAATTAAATATCATTCATTTATTAGATGCTTTTGCCAGCATATGTGCTTGAAAGGACTAAAATGGGCAAAGATAAAGGAACAAGAAAAAGCACAAGAATGGAAATCATTCCTGATTTGTCCACTATTCGCAACATCGGAATTATTGCACATATCGATGCTGGTAAAACGACTACAACTGAGCGGATTTTGTTCTATTCAGGCAAGGAACGGCGAATCGGTGATGTTGATGATGGTACAACCGTTACTGACTGGTACGAGGAAGAGCAGGAGCGTGGCATCACCATTTTTTCAACAGCAGTATCAGTAACCTGGAAAGATCATATCATCAATATTATTGACACGCCGGGGCATGTGGACTTCACTGCGGAAGTTGAAAGATCATTGCGAGTTCTCGACGGTGCGGTTGTTATAATCTGCGGAGTTGCTGGTGTGCAGGCACAATCTGAAACGGTTTGGCGGCAAGCAAAAAAATACAAGGTGCCTTCAATAGCGTTCATCAATAAACTTGACAGAAACGGTGCTGATTTCGAAAAAGCACTGGAAAGCATGAATTCACGCCTCAATGCAAGACCTGTGCCATTATCGATTCCGTATCCGCGGGAAGAAATGAAGGATTTCAAGGCGGTTATTGATATCATCGAGCGTAAACTTGTCTTCTTTGATGAAAAAACTGATGGAAAAGAGCTGATTATCGAGGATATTCCTGATGAGTTTCACCTTGCTACCTGCGATGAAGCATTGGAGAATCTTATGTTGGTGCTTGCTGATGCTGATGACGAGTTTGCTGAGCTGTACCTTGAGAAAGCACCGGATAAAATCACTAAGGACGAAATCTGGCAGGCTTTGCGCAGAGCAACACTTAAGGACTTGATAACACCTGTATTTTGTGGTTCGTCGTTGAAGAACAAAGGTGTTCAGCTTGTAATGGATGGTGTGCTGAAACTGCTTCCTTCTCCGCTTGATCGTGGTGATATTGAAGGATACAACCCGAAAACTAACGCGAAAATCTTTCGCAAACCCAGCGTTGAAGAAGCTTTCAGCGCGCTTGCTTTCAAAACATTTGCGACAAAACATAATAATCTGACATATTTGCGGATTTACTCAGGTAAAGCATACAGTGGCGAAACATTCGTCAATCCACGCATTAACAAAAAGGAAAGACTTGCTCCGATTTGTCGAATTCATGCAATGTTAAAAGAATCGATTACGCACACATATGCTGGTGACATAATTGTCTGCACGAATATGCTGAACACCTACACCGGTGATACACTTTGTTCAATTGGTGCACCGATTCTTCTTGAGCAGATGCAGTTTCCACATACTGTTGTACAGATGGCGATTGAACCGAAATCAAGCGCAGACAGGGACAAACTCAACGAGGTGCTGGGTAAAATCGCTAGAGAAGATCCAACTTTTCGCGTTATTGAAAGCTTGGACACGGGTCAACTTTTAATTGCCGGTATGGGTGAGTTGCATCTTGAAGTTATTTTACATCGAATCGAAAATGAATTTAAAATTAGAGCTAACGTCGGTAAACCGAGTGTCGCGTATAAAGAAACACTGGCAGGCAAGAAAAGGCATAGTTATGAGTTTTCACGCGTTTCACCGTCAGGGCAGGAATTATATGCAGGTGTAACAATTGAAATCGCGCATGATTCGAAGGTTTTGGGCGTACAAGTTAGCAATGAATGCAGCAAAGATATTGTTCCGCTGCATTTTCATCCGATTATCGAAAAAAGCTTGAAGGAATCGTTAGAATCTTGCGGAAATTTCGGTTTTCCAGTGATTCAGGTTCGAGCAAAATTTATTGAAGGAATTTTCGAAGAAGGCAAAACCAATGAACCTGCATTCCAGGCGGCAATTGCTGGTGCTGTGCGCGAATCCGTTGCAAGTATTGGAACATCGATTCTTGAGCCGATTATGAGTATCGTGGTTGAAACACCGGAAGATTACATTGGTAACGTTCAGAAAGATCTTAATGTTCGCAGGGCATTAATTACTCAAGTTGATAACAGTAATGGATTGACGATTCTCAAAGGTGAAGTTCCAATCGCGACAATGTTCGGTTATGTTGCATCATTAAGAGCACAATCTCAAGGACGAGCGACATATTCAATGGAGCCGAAGACCTATGCACCAGTGCCTGAAATTATTCAGAGAAAGTTTGATTTTTGATTCAATCGATTTTATGTGCAAGTAGAAAATTATGATATTAAGCATGTTGCAAGACAGAATTTTATATGCTAAATTCGATAATGGAAAGCTGGCTGAGAATATTTTGTTTCTTCGTCAAAATATTATAGAAAGTTAAATGCAGACGGAAAAAATTCTTCAGCAATCGGTTAAACCCTTGATTTACAACTAATTTATCAGGTTCAGATATGATACTCGAGAGTAATACATACAATGTTGTCATTCGGTCGATTTATGTGGACGCAGATAATGCTGAATTAAACAGGCGTTTGACAGAAGAGTTGAAATTAAATGAAAGTCAGTGTGAGTTTATCATAAATAATGTACCGGTTGTGCTTTATAAAGATATTGACATTGATGAGATTGAAATTGTCAAGCCACGCCTCGATTTACTGATGCAAAATGGTGTGAATTATGAGATTACAATAGAGAATGTGGATAATATTGCAGCAATTGACTGGAGTAACAACGATTCGATAAAAGAACAAAAAGAACCTGAAGTTGAAGCACCAAAAATTATTGAAAACACTGTAATTTCTGAAGAATCTGAAGAACCTGTGTTATCCGAAGAAATTTTTATTGAATGTCCATGTGCAAACTGCGGTTCGGTCATGAAAATCCTTAAAACTGCAGACTGCATTGAAGTTACAGCACTCACAACCGCTACGAAGAATCCGCTATCAAAGAAATCAGATGAATTATCTCATAGAAAATATACAAATGAAGAGTTAGAGAAGATTAGTAAGGCGGTTTCGGAGAATGTATTTGGCGGGATTGAGCGTATGCAGGATTTACCAACGAAACCAAAATTCAACATTGATTTCGAGGACTACGGGTTCAAATCAATAAAACATTTTATGGAATACCAGAATTCACTTTTCGTGGGGAATTCTCTGGAAAGCTGGACTGGCGGAAATTAAAGTTCACACATACTTGCGGTAATATGAAAAAGAAAAATCATCGATTTTCAATCATGCCCACAGTTTTATTGCTATTGGTTTTTGCCATCTTTTTTTCTGGATGTGCCAATAGTATTGAGATTATTGAAAGTGAAAAACCGACTCTTTCGGAAGCAAAGCGTTCTGCAGTTTCCGATGAACTAACAAATACGTGCAAGCTTGAAAGTATTGAATTTGAGGATTCTGCGGAGGAAAAAGCGTTTTACTTTGCGCTTCAGCTTTATGTTGCGCAGGAGAATTATCGCGCAATTACTGAATTTATGCGGTTTGTGTCGTATTTCGGAGAATCTTCATTGATTCCGCTTGTGCATTTTCTTGTTGGTGAGTGCTATCGCTCCGCAGGAAATTATCAGAATGCAGCATTTTTCTATGCTAAAGCGAAGGATTCAGGAACAAACTCATCTCGAACCTATGATTTAGAATGGTTAGCGGATTTCAATATTGCACTTTGTCTGATTTTTCAGGAGAAATATGAACAAGCAAAATCTCAAGTTTTACAGTTGGTAGAAAAATCCGATTTAACAAAGGATGAGAATGGTAGGATAATGAATGAACTGGGTCGTTACTTGAACCTTGTTTTGCTTACTTCAGAGAAAAAATACGCTGAAGCATTATCGGCTCTTTCTACGTTTGAAAATCAACAACTTGCAGAAATAACTGGTATAACCTTGAATCCAAACGATTTACTGGAATTCGAGGATTTACCGAAGCGAAATGTTGGGCTTTCGGTCATTATGTCCACACTTATACCGGGGCTTGGGCAATTGTACACCGGCAGAGCACTCGAAGCGTTGACATCAATACTGCTAACCGGCATTTTCACTTACATTGCATATGAAGCATTTAGTGAAAACCAGGAAGTTCTTGGTGCTGTTAGCACATTTTTAGCAGCAAGTTTTTATTTTGCAAACATCTATAACTCAGCGAATTCCGCGGTTTCATTCAATGAGAATCGAAAAATCGAGTTCTACAACAGATTAATAAATAAACTAGATTCCGACATTCTACATTTATTTCTCATGCCCAAAGAATCTGACACAGGAATATCATTCACATTCGCTGTTATCAAATGATGATTAACAAACGGTAGGTCAGGCATCCTTGTCTGACACTGACAGCATCTTTTTGACAGGCTTGGAAGCCTGTCCTACCAATACTTAAAACTTATTTAACAGACCACTAGTGCTTAGTGACATAATATTTAAGAAGTTGTCATTCCCGTGAAAACGGGAATCCAGAAGCTGCTTGCACTAAAATACGTGGATAATTAAAGGACTTCGTAGACTGGGATTCTTCGCTTCGCTCAGAATGACAGGAACATAACTTTTGTCCCTAAGCACTAGATTGCTGCAAGAAAGATAAACAGAAGCGACAGCAGGATTACAGATACAAGCAGAATCATTAAATAATCTCGGATGTTACCGGTTTGAACCTTTTTAATCCCTTTACTCGCCTCAAGCACGCTTTCACCGACAACTCTCACCGTGCCGTCAACACCTTGCAGGTCGAAGAATGCAGTGATTTTTCCAACTTTGCGAGTAATTGTACCCCAGATATTTACTAAGCTGTCGATGACAACAAGGTCGAAAAACGCAATAAATTTGCGAATCCAATGAAGCATCCGAATAAAGGTTCGATCATAGAACCAGTCGATGAAATATAGGTTTGTCAGGACATTTCTGTAACCAGCGAGAAATCCTCGATAACCGATCAGTTCCTTGTTGGCTTTTGGACCTACAAAGAAAAACCATGAGAGAAAAATACCGAAAGCCGCGACTAAAAGTGCTGGTATCATCGAAAGCATATGAAATGCGCTGTGCGATCCGCTATTTTGTTTTGCTTCATCTGTTGTCTGTTGTGTTGCAGAAGTTTCATTAGAGTTTTGTGCTTGTTGTGATGTTTGATGCTCAAAAAAATCCGCATGTTTGTGAACACGATAATCAGTTAATTGAACCAAATGCCCAAACCAGCCATGAATGCCGGATTTCGGCATATGAGACTCGTTTCCCTGCGCATGAATATCAACAGTTTGCGCGATTTTTTCCGAATGCATTTTTTGCACCGGAATATCATCAATTGATGCTGTAATGTTTGCAAAACTTGAAATCAGCGCACCAATGAAGAGGATAATCAAGGGTAGTATATAAGGCAGAACTGGCACTTTTCGGAAGTTCGCTGGTACTTGCCCGGGTTCAATATGCTCATGATGCTGTTTGTGCTGAGGTACGTATTCTTTTCCCCTTAGTTCATCATCCGTCAAAGTTAAATCAGTTTGTTTCGCGCTAAAAGCACCATGTCGCCAAAGCAGAGAAATATAATAAATCACAAGCGAAAGGCTCAACGTTGGTGTTAGAAATTGACTGCTGAAGATGAATTGAAAGAAATTATCGAAGTGAAATTTCTGTCCGAAGGGCCAGCCTATGCAGAGTGCGAATCCTGCAAGAATTATCAAAGGTGTAATAATAACCCAGCGGCTTTCCTTAGCCAAGTTGTAAAGGTTGAAATTTTTCGGTACACCAAAAAAAGTTTTGAAAATCAGCCTGAACATGTAAAATCCCGTGAAGCCAGCAGCGACAAGCCCCATGAAGAAACCGACAAGACTTGCAGTATTAACTGAACCGTCGAAAAGCGCTGAGAAAAGAATCGCTTCTTTGGAGTAAAAGCCAGAAAATCCGGGTATTCCGACAAGTGCAAGTGTGCCGATTAGGAAAGTCATGAAAGTCCACGGCAATTTGCGAATCAAACCGCCCATTTGTGACATATCACCTTCATGACGCATGGCATGGATAATTGAGCCTGAACTCATGAATAATAAACCTTTGAAGAAAGCATGCGTCATGAGATGAAAAATCGCAGCAGTGTAATTTCCGACTCCGATAGCGAGCATCATGAATCCGAGTTGAGAAATCGTCGAATATGCAAGCACTTTCTTAATATCCGTTTGCACAATTGCGATTGTTGCAGCGAAAAGTGCGGTAAATCCACCGATTAACGCTATTATCGACAAAGCACCTGGTGTCAGCAAAGGCATAACTCGAGCGGTTAGGAAAACACCGGCAGCGACCATTGTTGCTGCATGAATCAACGCGCTAACAGGAGTAGGACCTTCCATTGCATCGGGAAGCCAGACATGAAGAGGGAATTGCGCACTTTTTCCGACTGCTCCGAAGAATATCAAGATTCCAACTGTTGTGAGAAGTCCCATGCCGATGTCGCCAGCACTAAATCTCTCACCTAGGATGTAAAAAAGCGAACCCTCACCCGCAAGCCCGGATGCACCATCGCCAAACATCATAAATGTTCCGGTATATGTGAAAATTATTATAATTCCAAGGAAAAGTGCCAAATCTCCCACCCGAGTTGTCATGAATGCTTTTAATGCAGCGTTCGCAGCAGATTTCTTGAAAAAGTAATAACCGATGAGCAGATATGAACACAAACCCATAAGCTCCCAGAATACAAACATATTCAGAAGCGAACTCGATATGACAAAACCGAGCATTGAAGCAGTAAAAAGCGAAATAAACCCGAAAAACCGAGGATATCTGTCCTCTACATCACCATCCAAGTTGCGCATATAACCATATGAAAATACATGTATCATGAAAGCAATCGTGCTGACAACCATGAGAACAGTCGCTGAGGTCATATCAACAACAAATCCTATCTCAAGTTTGAAAGCACCATCACCCGCGGAGAACCATAAAAGCTTGAGATTATCAACAAAACCAGGTTCATTTTTCATAACAACCGACAGAAAAACAATCCATGCAAAAAACGCTGATAATCCCATGAAAGTTATCGGTACAAGGGCAGATTTAGCGTCAGAAATCCTATCTCGTGGATAAATAAGATAACGCAGAATCGCCTGGAAAATAAAACCGAAAACCGGAAACAGAAACGATAAAATTGCAAAATTCACAATCCCCATAATTCCGCCTTTAATTTATGCCATAATAATAATTACCATCCAATTGAATAAATGCAAATCTTTGTTGTAAATCCTTATTGCTAAGGAGTAAAAAGGCATCATGAAAAAAACTTTGGAAAATATCATGTATCATGCTTTGTTTATTGGTAAATTTGGGTAAAATAATATGCTGTGCAATCATACTAATAATTGTTTAGCAGTGGGAAAAATGCCGACTTTAAAAACAATCGCTGGAGTTGAGCCCTTTCCGAAACCTATTAAACTAAGTTCGGATGTGATTTTCATTGGAAGAGCAAAAGTATGCAAAATTACGTTGATGGACAAACTTGCATCACGCAAGCATGTGAAAATATTCAAAATCGATGAATCATATTATGTTGAAGATTTAAAATCGTGTAATGGTACATTTCTGAACGGTAAAGAGCTTAAAGTTCCTACAAAGCTTAATTCTGGGGATGTAATTAAAGTCGGTGAGCATGAAATTATCTATGATACAACGTCATCAAAAGCTCCAAGTTTGACGAAATCTTCTGCACCAACTACTGTGAAACCTAATCCTGATGAAGTGTTTGAACCCAGCAACGATGTTGCATTTGGTGCACCCGGTACAGTTTACTGTCTGAATATTACAGGACCTGCTGGCTCTTTCAGCAAGGTTCTTCTGAAACCTATAACGACAATTGGACGCGGAGACGAGGCTGATATTCACATTGATGAATCTCTTTCATCCCGTCTTCACTGTCAATTAGAGATAAAAGCAAGTGGATTAAAGCTTGTTGATCTTGAATCACGCAACGGTACCAAAGTAAACAACGAATTCGTTAATCAACATTATGTTACAATTGATGATGAAATACTTTTAGGAAATACAAAAATCACGATTTCTTCCCGACTGCCGCTGACAACAGGAGAATACCAGGAAATAAAAATCGAGGAGGCTCTCGAAAAGAACTTGGACATAGACCAGCTTTTGCCCACAGGTGATATTGAAAAACCCGATTTTCGTGACAGTGCTGAGCTTAAAGTTAATCATATCATACCAATACTGCAATATCAGCTCGAAGACGGGAGCGACAAGACTTTTGATTTGCACAAAAATGAGGTAACAATTGGCAGGAGTGATGAAGCAACACTAACCATTGCAGACAAGCTAAGCTCAAGGATTCATGCGAAAATTTTTCGAGATGACAAACGTTATTTCATTGAAGATTTGAATTCGCGAAACAGCACAAAGATAAACAATCGCGAAGTCAAGGGCAAAATTGAACTTCTGCCGGGAGATAAAATCCTCATCGGTGAAATTGAGTTTACTTTTATTGTCCCGGATGAAAAAGCGAATAAGTCGGATATGTCAGCGACGAGTGTTGCTCAAGCAATGCCTGCAGAAAAAGAGCGAGTTGCGTTAAAGCCAAAGATTGCTCGAGAGAAAAGGTATAAAAAACCGGTCTCAGAACCAACAGATTATACAGGTTTGATTATTGCTGGTGTTGTGTTGTTGGTTGTATTAATACTAGCAATTGTTCTCGTTGTCAGTAACAATAAAAGTGGTTCTGAATTTCCTGTTGAGCCGAAAGATACGACAGATTTGAATAATGAAAAAGCATCAGGGATAACTATTGATTCGAATACAAATATAAATACTGATAACAAAAACAACAAGAACCATAAAAACGATATTAAAAATGAACCTATCCCGGATGATGATAAGGATGAATTAACTGAGAGAGAGCGTGATCAGCAGTGGATTTGGAACGCAAAATCAAGTTTTGAAGAGAATGCACGGGAAGATTTTATCAACGTAAAGAACAAAGTAATTCACGATTTGCTTTATGGTGAGAATTTCGGAACAGCTTACGTTTTAACCAATGAAAAGATTAAAGAATATCAGAATAAAGACCTGGATGAGATTATAAAACGTCTTTATGAGATACTTGAGCAGGTAGATAAACAAGCAAAGAAATTTTGGGAAGGTTATCTTCGTCCGGAAATCAAGAAAACGCCTGAGGACAAGCGATTGGAGAAATTTAAGGACGATATCATTGATGCTTTTGAAGGTTATGACAAATATTATGAGCCGGCAATGCAGATGATTGGCAACTAAGAATGCTTCAGCTTTTATGACGATGAGAAAGTCAATCTGAATGAAACTTGCTTGTTGTGAATTGAAAAAGGGCTTCGGGGAAACCTGAAACCCATGTAATTTCTGGTGGGCGTTACAGAACTCGAATCTGTGACCTCTACCGTGTGAAGATAGCGCTCTAACCAACTGAGCTAAACGCCCAAATTCAACTGTTTGACAATTGCTCAATATTTTTTTGTTAATGATGCAAAAATCCAATCAACTACAAGCTATAATCTATCACACAAAGTCAACTCAGTCAACGTTTTTCAATGCTGAAACTCACAATCATAATCAAAACTGAAGCACATCCGAATCTGTATAACCACCTTGCACAAAAGCTTTCACGATTTCGTTTTGTGAGTTTCGAATCTGCTCGGGTGTACCAACTTCAAGCATTCTGCCCTGGTACAAAAATCCGATTTTATCCCCGCACGCAAAAGCGGATTCCATATCATGTGTAACCACGATGCTTGTTATGCCCAGCTCATTGGCAAGTTTGTTGATAAGTTTATCCACCTGCCTGCTCATAACAGGGTCAAGTCCGGAGGTTGGCTCATCGTAAAGCAGTATATCGGGTTCACGGATAATCGCACGAGCAAGTCCTGCTCTTTTGCGCATACCACCCGAAACCTCCGATGGATACTTATCGCCATGATCTGCCAAACCGACTAAATCAAGCTTTTCATAAACCCGTTTCTCGATCTCATCGTCAGAATAATTGGTCAGTTCATTGAGTGGGAGTGCTACATTTTCAGCGATTGTTATCCAATTCAAAAGTGCGCCGGACTGAAACAGATATCCAAACTGCTTCATTGCTTCGTACCATTGTGTCTTATTCAGTTTTGTGATATCCAAGCCGTTGATGAGAATACGCCCTTCATCAGGCTTAAGCAGACCGATAATATTCTTAATCGTAACCGATTTGCCTGCGCCAGAAAGTCCAAGTATGACATAAGTTTCACCATGCCTAATTTGTAAATCCATACC
This sequence comes from uncultured Planctomycetia bacterium, assembly GCA_964480395.1. Lineage (GTDB taxonomy): Bacteria > Planctomycetota > UBA8742 > SKZP01 > CAYZQB01 > CAYZQB01. The sequence goes on along the minus strand of CAYZQB010000019.1, from coordinate 3,091 downwards.
TCGCAGAATCTGCTTTCCGCCAAGTGTTATATGCACATCCGACATCTCAATATGATAAACGCTTTCGTGCGAAAGCTTTGTTACCCGTCTTTTTCGTTTAAATATTCCAAACACGCTTTTCCTTAACGAAACTTGCTATAAAGTTAAAGTAATTTTCATGAATAATTGATGATAATATTAAGATTGATAAATTATATTATATTGAAATTATTTACGTTATTAAATTCACTCAATAAATCGTGTGGGCGGAGAATTTTATGAAACTCATTATCGATGGCTTTTCAAAGCATTTTACAATCCCACTTGGGTCAACATTTGGCAGCATCTGGAAGACTTTGCATAATTATTTAGTAAATCACAGCCGGACTATCGTCGGTGCAAAAATTCTTACGAATTCTGAATCAAAAGAGCAATTTATCAGTCAGAAGACAATCTCTGTAAATGAAAATATTTCAACAACAGATTTACATCAACTAAAAATTTCAACGATACCGAAAAAATTTGCATTTGAATATCTTTATGACAAAACTCAAACACTTGAAAACGATATTGATAATGAAATTATCATTCCTTTGACAAACATACTTCAAGACGAACCAACGCTTAAAACTGACAAAATTAAGAACTCAATTCTTTCAAATGCGAAGAATCAAATCAGCATTTTCGACGAGTTAGTCAGTATTTTCTTTTTTCTTTCACAAACACCAGAATGTGAATTCCTTAAATCCGGGGTTGATACAATCGAAAGCTTGAATTCAAGGATTCAGAACGCTATCGAACACAATGACATGTCAACATTAATACATCTGATTTCAGTTGAAATGAAAAATCAGCTTAATACTTTCAACACTGAGTTGGAAAAGATTAAGAAGTAAGGCAAACTCAAACATCTTAAAACGCGCCGATTACACCTAGAATGAAACCAAAAGAGAAAGCAGCGATTAAGGAAATCAGAGCACTGATGAAAAATGCAAACGAATATTGTCGAGCTGTACCCTCGGTATGATGAATCTCGCGCAATTTTGTTATACCGCTTGGTTTGCTGGACTTCGCTTTAGCACCTCCGATTACTGCGGAAGCAGCAATAGATTTAGCCTGCTGAGATATCATCATATTCTTTTTGTCCATATTGTCCTCTTATCTTGTGAATCTCGAATCAAACTTGGGTTGAACCTTATCATTAGACTCACCAACGATTCTCGAATCATAATTGAGATTTCTATTCTCAGAAATTTCTTTCATGGTGTCAGGTGATGTTTCAACGGATTTCAGCGATGTTATTATTTTTTGCAGTTCGATTGTTGTTTCAACGATTGGATTCAAAGGTGTCGGAAGTACCTGAATTTTATAATCGTAATATCCTTCTTTCACAATGCGGAAATAGAACGGTTTTCCTGTCACTTTAATCTTGTATGATGCTGGTGTCATTGAAACAACATCCTCGAATTCGTCCTCAATTAAATATACATATGCATCATCAGGAACAGTCTTGATTTTGATGAATCCGTCTGACGCATTCTTTTCAAACCAAACTTCGTAATCTTCTTCAAAGTACGTTGGACCCTTTTGAAATGCGCATGACACGCTAACAAATACACAGAATATTGAAATAATGATGATTTTTTTCATCGGAAATCCTTGTCTAGGGGTGTTATTCAAATCATATAATGATATAGATTTTGTTCAAAGTTTTTTTCAACTTTATATTGGTTTATCAATTTGAATATGCGTGAAATATTTTGCATGAAATTTGGTATTAACTTAATGAGGTGCAAATGTCGGATTTATTTTCTGAGAACAAGATTATTGTAGCCCTTGACGGCATGGGTTTTGAGAAAGTCTTGGATTGTGTAGATGTGTTGAAAAATCATGTTTGGGGATTCAAGTTTAATGACCTGCTTTACCATCCCAGGATTAACGAGCTTCTAACCCGTTCTGACCTAAATTTCTTCATTGATGCGAAACTTCATGATATTCCCAATACTGTTAAAAATCAGGTAAAAAGACTGGTTGCTGAGTATAATCCTGCGCTTTTGACGGTTCATGCTTCAGGCGGACCTAAAATGCTTGAAGCTGCGGTAAAAGCGGTCTCCGAGGAAGGTGGACGCACGGGAATTCTTGCTGTTACTGTGCTGACATCGATTGACGATGAAACATCGAAAAATATTTATGGTGCATATCCAGCTGAGAAAGTTGCGGAATTTGCGAAAATTTCAGCAGATGCAGGGGTTTTCGGCTGTATCTGTTCACCTCATGAAATCAAACTTGTAAGCCAGCATAAACTGCATCCGATAGTTCCGGGCATTCGTCCAGTCTGGTTTGCACAGGCGGATGATCAATCACGCATTGCAACACCAGAAAGAGCGATAAAAGACGGTGCAAGCGCAATTGTTGTCGGTCGGGCGATAACGAAAGCTGAAAACATGGTCGAAGCTGCAATAAGAACTGCTGATGAATGCAAAATCTAAGCATGTAAACATGCATTTTCTTACTTTCTACATTGTGCCTTTAATATTTTGCTACAGAGACACAGAGAACCCAGAGAAGAATATCGAAAATGTCATTGCGAGGAGGGTGAGAAACCAGAAAATTATTGTCATTGCGAGGGAGTGGAACGACCGTAGCAATCTCAGGTGTTCCTTCGAATAGTTCAAACCTACTCTATGTCATTCTGAGGGAATGAAATGACCGAAGAATCCAGGATGGTCATACGCAAAACATTGAATAAGGAATCGCTTATTTTTCAATAAATACACAGATTCAGTGTCAGAATTCTTTATACATAATTTATTTAATGAAATCCTCGATTAATGGTTAGCTAGCCTGGATTCTTCATTCCACTTCGTTCCATTCAGAATGACACTGGGTGGTTTGTCAGTTATTGCAGGAGTTAGGGCAGTCATACTCAGTAAGGGCGTGTATATCAGCTGAAAAGCACTACACAAGCAGTTGTATGATTGCTATTCGTCCATAATTTGGTGCTTAATTGAATCTGTATCAAACTAATAGCAAAGTAAAGCTTTTTTCTTTGAATAACGCCTGCAAAACGCTAACTATCGCTAAATTGAAACCTATGGTCTATGTTAACACC
>CAYZQB010000018.1:0-28063 GCA_964480395.1 uncultured Planctomycetia bacterium | reverse complement strand
ACGATAATTCTGACACATTGAAATTTAATCTTCTTTTCCATCAGCATTTCCCTCCTTTATAAGCGGTCTTTTATATAAACGATAATTTTATCAAAATCATATTAACTCTTTAAGTATAACTGTCAAACAAAGTTCAAGTAACATGCGATATTAACATTATAATTCTAATATTCCACTCGAAATCTATCTGATATTAAATACATGGGGCACGTCAATTTAGAAAGGTTTTGTCCAAATAAGGGTTATGAGCAGTACATTATTAATTTAGTTGTTCATTTGTTTTTCAAGATTAAGTTATGTTTAGTTGCATTGCTAAAATCCATTTTGAAAATCGCATTTGGGTTGGACTTGGGTTGGATAAAAAAGGTTCCAGATTGCCTTCTGAAACCTTTGTATTCTGGAGCCGGATTTCGGATTTGAACCGAAAACCTCAGCTTTACGAAAGCTGTGCTCTACCGTTGAGCTAATCCGGCATTCATCTAATAAACTTGTTTATTCATACTTAAATCTTGCATGGAAACTAACTCTTTTAAAATCAAAAGTATAAGATTCAACGCAAAAAATGCAAGCAATTCCTCATATCTAAATTCAATAAATTTTGAATAATAATTCTGAAATAATGTCAATTATATTGAAGTTTTACTTGTCATCTTCCGTATTATAATACATGCTTTTGGGCATATAATTGATGTGTTGCAATTTCTGTTTATCTCTGTAACATATTACTAATTAGTTTTTTAAAGGTACTATAATGATTAAAGCTGTTGAACGTGATGAAATATCTGATACAGTAATTAATGATGTCAAGTTTGTATCATCTAAAAAAAACAAACTTAAACGTAAAGTCAGAAAAGACTACTATTGTGATCACAATCCACTATTTTTTGCTGGTTTTCTGCTTCTTATGATTGCTGCATTCATTTTTATTACAGTCGTGAAAATCACAGATAGCACAACTAATTTGATAAATGATAATCTTGATCCCAAAATAGATGAAAAATCTGAAATTGTAAACAGCAAAGATTCAGAAAGCAAAAATACAGAAATCAACACACATACTCGCGAAACACAAAGTTAATACACTGATTAAACAAAAATGTACTAAATTTATATCTTGCATTATTATAATTTGAAACTAATTCATGGATGATTTCTGCGAAAATAATTCTTTGCTTAGCATTCAAAATCGTTATATTTGGTTCAATTCCCGGATTATTGAGTGATTTATGACACTGATTAATTTTGAACGCATCAGCAAATCTTATGGATTGCAGATTTGCTACGAAAGCATTTCAGGTGAGATAACACATGGTGATAAAATTGCACTTATTGGACAAAATGGCAGCGGTAAAACAACATTTCTTAAAGCACTTGTTGGTAAGGACTCTCCAGACGAAGGGAAAATAAGCTTTTCTAAGCATCTCAAAATCGCATACCTTACCCAAACACCTCAACTTCACAACGATAACACAGTTTTTCAGGAAGCTATGCACGCTTTCGACGATGTCAAAACAATTGAACAAAGATTAAATGAAATCGCTGACAGACTTTCCGATGCAAATCTTGAACAAGACGAAATGGAGAAAATTCTTGAAGAAACTGCAGCTTTGCAAACCATTTTCGAAATGCGAGGTGGTTACGATATAGAATATCGCGTTGAATCAGTTTTAATGGGACTCGGATACACAAAAAATGATCTTCAGAAAAACGTTCAGATTCTTTCAGGTGGGGAACAAGCTCGCGTTGAATTAGCGAAACTTTTACTTATGGAACCGGACGTTTTGTTTTTGGATGAACCAACGAATCATCTTGATATTGAAGGAATACATTGGCTTGAAAGTTATCTCACAGAAAAATTCAAAGGTGCATTTCTTGTAGTATCCCACGATCGATATTTTCTGGATAGGGTAACGGAAAAAACCTGGGAGCTTGAAAAGGGCAAGATTGAGGTTTTTACAGGTAATTATACAAGGTCAAGAGAACTTAAAGCTGCGAAATATAAAGAACTGGCACATCGTTACAAGCAACAACAGAAAAAAATTGAAAAAGAAGAAGAATTTATTCGTAGATTTATGGCTGGTCAGAGAACAAATGAAGCAAAGGGAAGACTTAAAAGACTTGAGAGATTCAAGCTAAATGAAGCGATTGACAGACCTGTTGCCGATTCAAGGACATTCCGGCTTAATCTTAAAATGCGAAAACAGCTTGGTGCACAAATAATTGAAGCCCACGATATAACGATGAAATATGGCAGCAAGGTTTTGTTTGAGAATTTAAATTTTGAATTGATGCCAGGTGAAATTTTTGGTGTTTGCGGACCTAACGGCACAGGTAAAACAACACTTCTTAGACTAATTATGGAACAAGAAGAACCTGTTTCAGGATTTATTAAGATTGGCGGGTCAGTGGAATATGAAGTGCTTATGCAGCAAACGATTTTTCCTGACTCAGAGGAAACAATCTACGAACATTTGCACAATTTCCGTCCGAAATTTCACGACAAAGAAATTCGAGATATTTTGGGTGCTTTTCTTTTTTCATCCGATGATATTGATAAGAAAATCGGGATCATTTCTGGTGGGGAGAAAAAGCGTATCGAGTTGATAAAACTGCTGTTACAAGAAGCAAACGTTTTATTTCTCGATGAACCGACTAACCACCTTGATATTCATTCACGTGAAGTAATTGAGAATGCACTTTTTGATTTCCCAGGTACAATTCTTATTATCAGTCATGACCGTTACCTTCTTGACAAGCTGGTTTCCAGAATACTCTGGCTTGAAGGAGGTGAAAGCAGAATTTTCGATGGCAATTACTCACAAATGCTTTCAACAAAAGAAATTGAGCAGAAAAAAGCACTTGAAATAACACGGGAAAAAAGAAAGCTAAAACACCAAAATTCCAAAACGATAAACAACATTAATGATACAAAGAAAAAAACAAAAAAAGTGAAATTTAAGGGTAGTATCACCGAATTGGAATCCAGAATCAATTTTTTGCATCAAGAAATAAAACGACTGGAAAATGAGCTAGCATCAGCTGAAGTTTATCAAAAACACGATATTTTCATATCTTATATTGATGATTATGAAGCATGTAAAACTGAGCTTGCATCACTTGAAATTGAGTGGGTTAAAAGACTCGATATACTTAGTTGACTATTGAAAACATTTAGCAATGCCGTCGAATTGTCTTATAATTAATGTTGTTATGTTGATTGTCAGCATAACAAGATTATTATAAAATGAAATTTCACAATTTACGATTGGTGATGATTATGAAAAAAGCGATTGTTTATACCTCTATGGTTTGTGTTATGTTTTTTGTCGGTTGTAGCATGGGCAATGGTCAAGGAATAAATATGCCTGGGAGCTACAGACTTGATAGTGCCTGCAAAACCGCAATAATGAACGCAACAAAAAATGTTGATGTTGATTTTGATGTTATCGATGATTTGGACGCATTTAAAACTGCGGTGAAAGCTTGTGACTCACATGAAAGAATGATTGAATTACTTTTTAATGCACTTTATATGTATGAAATCAAAGAAAAGGAAATTGCTGATAAAATGATGGTCGAGATTCTCGATCCATCGATGTTACTGAAATCCAACGAACTGGGACAAAACATTGCTTCTCATCTGGACAAATTCCTGAAAAACAAAGAAATTATTCATTCATATTTTGATGCACAACCTCCTGCGTATGAATTCGAATATTCGGGAAAATTTACTATCACTTTAATGCAGAATAAAACCAAGGATATGAGTAAAGGTGCAAAGAAATATTTCATAAGAACCGCAGGAAAAGATTTCGATTCACCTTTGGTGATTAGGCAATATGAAGGCAATGTGTTTAAGGTATACGAACTTTGCTCTCTGTCAACAGGTGTGAGAAAAATCCTAAAATAGTTAGCTATCTGCGCAGAAAAACATCAATCAGGAATAGCACAAGTATTAAACATAGAATGGTTGTAATTAAGGTTAAATCAATAACTTTTTCGCTTTTACTCATTAAATCCGATTGTTGGTTTCCAGTAATTTTAAATTCTGTTAACTGAGATTTTTTGTTTATCGGAATTTCTGTTGATCTATTCATCCAGAATATCGGAGTAATGTTAATCATATCGTATGCTTGTTCATCATACTCGAAAACAATATTTTCTGAATTCATTAAATCATTTTCACTAAAATTAGCTTCGATTATTTTGTAATCTATGTCGTTGTTGGCACTTTTTCTAATCTTAACTTTTTCAGCAGGTTTCTTGATACCCGATTTATTTATTGCATAGATGTTCATTTTTGTTAAATTAAATAATAAATTGTTTACTATAAATTCAGTTCTTAATATGATTTCTGAATTTTTGGGAACAGTATTTGCAGAATTCAAAATAAATTCATAGTTAATCATTTCCAATCCATTGAAACTTTCTGACATCATAAATAATACAAGATTTCTATATAATTTAGGGATAATTTTCCAGTCAATCCAATCTGGCACGAATTCTGCATTAAAATCGCAACCAAAAGCAAGGATCTTTCCTCTGTAAAAATTCCTAGCGGAAATCAATGGAAAATCAATACCATCATAGTTAACTCCCATTATTGTATAACAATTCGGAAAATTATACATTTCAACGAATCTATACACCTTTTCTGCATTTTCAAACCATTCTGTGAGAGGATTATAAACCCAAAATGCATCGAAACTTCCTGTTTTTACTACTTGCATAGTGGCTTTATTTATATCAATTTTATCGTCCTTTTTTTCTATTTCACCATTGTACATTTTCTTTAGTCTATCTTTTGCTATTTCTACATCTGTCATTATCCAATCGGGAAGTTTGTGTACATAAAATCCTTCGTTATCTTTTTCTCTCGATTGGAAATATGCAATCCCTCCTTTAGTAACAAGTTTTCTGAGCATTTCAGGATTATACTCACCAAAGCCAATAACCGATGTATTAATTTCTGCATCTGTTAACTTCTTATTAGATATGTTAAAATCATGGTTTGGTTCAACTGTTTCCTCACCGTCGGATAAAATTATAAGTTGTTTTACAGCACTTCTATCTTTTCGTAAAATATCAATTGCTGATTCACAAGCTCGACGAAGACTTGTCTGCCATCCCGGATATTCTATATTGTCTATTTTCCTATAAATTAGCTCTTTATTTTGTGCGGGTATTGGCGGTAATACTACCGTAACATCTTTGTTGAAAGAGCAGATGCTTATGTAGTCATCGGATGATAAACCTTCAACTGCCTTTTTTGCAGCTTTTTTAACATATTCGAAACGACTTACACCACCAATGTTTGCAGCCATTGAACCTGAATTGTCTATCATTAAAAGTAGAGTTACTCTTGCAATCAACTTGTCTTTATCTAAATCATCTACTGACTTTTTATCAGGAATTTCTGGTTCTTTAATCAACACTGGTTCTGCAGGTAAAATATGTCTAAATTTCAATATCTGTTCAGATATTAGTTGGATATCTTGACCATAAGAAATAAAAAGCCCTGCACCATTAGCAATCCATTGTTCAATTCTTTTTCTATCAGTTTCATTCAAAGAAACAATTTGCGATAATCTAATAAAGCCAGCATTATACTCATATAAATACTTCGGTAAATTTTGCATTTTTACAGCATTAATTCGAGTCATTTTCGATAATATTATTAATAATTCATCTGCATTTTGTTCACTTTTAGAATCACCTTCAATAATAAATATTTTCGGTTGAATAAAGACCATTATCGTCTTTATAATATTATCATTATTAAATTGAATATTTACTTTATGTAAGCCAGGTTCTCTAAATCCTATGAATTCCAACGTGTTATTTTGTATAATCGGTTTTGTAAATACACAAATCTTATTATCAATTAATAATTTTATATTTCCAGATTCAATATCGCTAGGTTTTCTATTAAAGTCAATTTGAATTGTGAAAGGTTCATCAATAATAATCTTATTATTCTTAATTTCATAATTCAATAATTGTAATGATTTTTCAGTTTTATTGACATTTATGGGAACAAATCTTATGTTAATAGATTCTTTAATTATTTCTTTAATTAATTCAATGTCCGGGGATGCATCACCTACCAAAATTAAATTTTGCAATTTATCATAATTCTCATAATCATTTAAATCAGTAACAACTTTTTGAAATATTTTAACTTTTGAATAAATTTTTGCAAATGCCTTTGTTTTTTGTATAAAATATTCTTCAAATTGTTTTTTCTGCATTTTTTTTTCAAATTGTGTTACATCGTCTTTAACTCTAATTATTAATTCAGCATTAGTAATTTTTTCAATAATTGAAAGTATTTTATTATAATATTCATTCTCAAAACTCGTTAATTCAATATATATAAGGTTAACATTCCTGCGTATATTAGTTAAATTATCTTCGATAAGAATCTTTTGAGGTAAGGATAAAACAATAAGAAATAAAATTATTATTATTACTTTATTTCCATATAAAAAATAATCGAGTGGTATTCGCCTTTTTTTAATATTTAATAATATTATTAAAATTATTAATATCGCAATTGGAATTATATACAAAAACTCAAGTTTCATAAAGTTATTAATTATTGATAAAATTGGAATCATATAAATTCTCGTTACGCTGAAATGCCTCGCAATAATTATTCTTTTAAAATATCATCATAGGAAATAGAAAACTCATGTACCTGTGTTGAGCGATAAATTCCGTTTTTAATATGTTTTAGTTCAATCGTTTTATTGTTTTTACCAGCAACTGTAATGTTTACTTCAAACGATTCGGGATTTTCTTTCATCATTTCAATTGTAATTTCAATGTTTAGAGCAGCATCAAAGCCCTTATTGGTCGCTCGCAAAGGAATCGCAGCTTTTTTATCAAAACTAATATTGCAAAAAGCTATCTGTAAAATCTTGAATCTCCCATCTTTAACCGGTGAAACATTTATTTTTTTCTTGAAATTGCTGTAACTAACACCATTTTCAGATTTTTTATTGCCATCTGTGTTCTTCTTCTCATTTATTTTGAGTGCAGAATTAGTAGGTCTGACACGATAGTTCACACCAAGATCGCCTTGATTTCTATTAGAATTATCAAAATTCGAACTACTACGATAACTTCTGCCAGAATGTCCTGAAAAAGAAGAAATATATCCACCATCATAATAGATGTTTTGTCCATTTCTTGAATTTCTATTACTACTTTCATTGCCAGTAGAATTTTGCGAGTTTGTATTTCTATTACTTGTATATCCGCTACCAGATGTTGAGTTAGTTCTCGAAGTTGTATTTGTATCTTTTTCAGAGCTTAGCTCGGATTCATCAGAAATCGTATATCCCGGGGTGTGCCCAACAGGTACGACCACTGTATCGCTAAATGAGGATGAATAAATCCGTAAATTGATATTGCCCTTAATATCGTCTACGGAAGCATCCGAAGTATCAACGAAAATATCGGAAACAAAAAGTTTAATAATCTTGTTTCCAGGATTATGCACATAAAATTCTATATCGTCTCCTGTTTCACTCACCTTGATGTCATCAACGTTCGCATCAACTGACAGCGATGTTATTCTCGGAAGCAGATCAGCAGCGAATTTCACATTTTCCGGTGGTGTGATTGTAATTCTTCCGCTTATTACTCCTTCAAGCTCAAACGTAGCAGTCCTTTGAATGTTCGTTTTGCCAGGCGTAATTGTCGGAATTGAGTAAAGCGTTACAATAATGTCAGATGCAGTCTTTGGACCAAGTACATTGATGTAAAATACGCAGCTTTTAACAACTTTTACTCCTGTTGTATCATAAAATTTCAAATTAAGCTGAACTGCACCAACTGTATTACTTGCTGTAGCAATCGTCATTTGAGCACGTTTTGGCGATAAAACTCGAAATTCCTTGATTGTTATGCCAGTATCCGCTTCGACAGTCGGCTCTTTAACCGATGAATGCGAAAAAAGCTGTGAATTCAAACCAAGCAGATATACAATCACTTCGGATTTACCGGCTTCGAGTTCTGAGGGTGAAGCAATAACTTCAGCAGGGTCATTTTCTGCTAAAACAATTCCTGAAAAACAATAAACCAGCAACAGAATTAAGAAAGCGATAAAGCTTATATTTATTTTTGAATACATAGTAAAATCCCTTAAGAATACTTACTATATTATACGAACTTAATCGCAAAATGACTAAAAAAGAATTAGTTTTAGTTGGAATTGATGAAGCTGGTTTGGGTCCAATACTTGGACCGTTGGTAGTTGGCAGTGCTATATTTGTGCTTGATGCTGATAAATATACCCCCAGCAAAATCCCGAATTTGTGGCATGTTTTCTCACAAATCATCTCAAAAAACAAGAAATCTTCTGGCAAAATCATCATTGCTGATTCGAAAAAACTTCATAAACCGGGAAAAATCATTACTCTTGAGGAAACAGTCCTTTCAGTTCTGTCAAGTGTTCATATGTTTGACAAAGCATCATTCAATGTGTCCGAATTCCTGAACCTTGTCTGTGCTGAGGGTGATATTGCACGACTTTCAGAACAATCCTGGTTCAAAATCCTCACACATTCCTTGCCTGATGAAGCTTCAATTGATTTATGTCAGCATCGAGGTCATCGACTATCTCAATATTATGAAAATACTGGAATTAAGCTTGAAAAACTTAGAATACAGGTTGTTTCCGCTCATCTTTTCAACCGTCTTATTGACAAATATCAGAATAAATCTCTGGCACATTGGGCTGTGGTTTCAAGTCTTATCAGAGAGGCAATAACTGATTATTCCGAGACAACAATCGTTGTGGATAAACAGGGAGGTCGAGATTTTTACAAACCTCTTCTTGAAGATTTTCTAGGTGATATTCATGTTAAACCAGTCTCAGAAGGAAAAATAATTGGTCAGAAACAGAAATCGGATTCAAAAAAGGAGCAAGAAGAACGAAAAATGTCAAATTATGTTGTTACCAGAGGAAAATGTAAACATAAAATCGCATTCGTTTCACAAGCTGAGGGATATTCACTTCCTGTTGCCCTTGCTTCATGCGCTGCTAAATACACTCGTGAAATTCTGATGCAGGTTTTCAATAAATATTTTCAAAGTAAATTCAGTAAAATCAAACCTACTAAAGGTTATTATACAGATGGTATGCGTTTTCTACATGACCTTACGGATTTTGGATTCGAGGTTGAAAAATACCGAGAATTTCTTATACGAAAACGTTGAATCAATGATAATATATTAAAAATATTCTTATTTTAGGGAAGTATCATGATTGAACAGAACCTTTGTCCGAATTGCAATAAGCCGGTTCTCGATACTGAAGAAATTTGTCCGAATTGTGGTGCGATTATTAAGGTAAAAAGAACTCAGAAGCAACTAACGAAAAAAGCCATTCAAAACAAACCTCGAAATATGATGGCTTCTGCACCACAAAAAGGAACTAACCCAAGAGCAGCAAGAAATGCTGTTTCACCAAGAGTTCAAACTGAAGTCAGTCATCAGGGACAAAAGAAACGCAGAAAACCTGTTTCACCAAGAGTTCAAACTGAAATCAACGCTAATCAAAAGCGAAGAAGACCTGCGGAGGGACAACGTCGACGTCCGCCATCATCAAGGCAATACATGCATTCTGCGCCTGATTCCGACTACAGCGACGGACTTTCACGTCCGACAAGAGGTCAGAAAATTGAAAAAAAGACCGATGTAACGATGATTGTTGTCATTGCGGGTTCGGTTTTAGCGATTCTTATCATTATTATCGCTCTTAGTCAGGGTGTTCGAGAAGAAGGCGGTGATAGAATCGATAATCCAGATTATGAAGTGGTTTCAGAGGAAAAGATTGATCCAATTCATGAACTATATCGAGAAGAAACTAAAAACAATTATCATCTCGAAAATGGTATCGAACTCATTCTTCGAACTGATGGAAGGTTAAGCGATGCACAATGTTTACAGATTATTAATATATATACAAAAAACCTGGAAATGGCAGAAAACGCAATCCCAATTATCGGTGATGAAGGAAAATATTTAACCTGGAAAAAGAACGGTAAAGTTAAAATCATTTTTACTAGACAGCAGGAAAACAAAAAATTTGATGATTATTTCAACCGGTCGTTTATTGTAAAGTATTGACAATCTGTCACTCATATTGTATGACATTATGACATTGTTAATGTATGGAATGCATTAATTGACTTTCATAGAACTTTTTTTATTAAAAGATGCACAATATGACAATATCACATGATGACAATTTGTCCGGTGTTGTACTTGTTATTGATGATGATGAAAATCAAGCGGAAATCATCTCTGAAATCCTGGAACGCTCTGGACATCAGGTAACAACAGCAACAAATGGTCAAGCAGGGCTTAGGCACATTCGAAAGCAGGTTAATTCCGCTCAAACACATTCATCCTTTGATGTGGTTGTAACTGATTTGAAAATGAATGATGTTGACGGGATACAAATTTTAGAGCAAACGAAAGAAATTTTGCCTGATGCAGCGGTGATAATCATTACAGCACATGGAACCGTTAAAACCGCTGTCGAAGCCATGGAAAAGGGCTCATATTCCTTTATTTCCAAACCTTTGAACGTAAATGAGCTTCGTGCTAAGGTAAAACGAGCACTTGAACATGTTTATATGATAAAAGAGAATCGCGAGTTGCGTAAACTCGTTGATGAACGTTACGGTTTTGAGGGAATTATCGGCGAATCACCCGCAATGCAAACGGTTTTTAAGAAACTCAAGGCAGTAGCACCAACTGATGCAACAGTGTTGATAAACGGGCAATCTGGCACGGGAAAAGAACTGATCGCACGTGCTTTACATAATAATTCACCCAGAAAAAACAAGCCCTATGTTCCTATCAATTGCTCCACACTTGAAGGTTCGCTTTTGATGAGTGAGCTTTTCGGGCACATAAAAGGTTCATTTACAGGTGCTGATTCCGACCGTGCCGGAAAATTCGAACATGCCAATGATGGAACGCTTTTTCTCGATGAAGTCGGTGATATGCCAATTGAAACTCAGGTTAAACTTTTGCGGGTTATTGAGGACAAAGAAGTGATTCGTATCGGCGCAAACACTCCGATTAAGGTTAATGTCAGACTTATCGCTGCAACGAACCAAGATTTGAAAAAATTGGTTAAGCAAGGTAAATTTCGGGATGACCTGTATAACCGACTCAATGTCATCAACCTGAATCTGCCTGCACTTGCAGAACGACCGGGCGATATTCCATTACTAGCTCAACATTTTCTGAATAAATATTCAGAAGATTTTAAGAAAAATGTCATCGGATTCAAATCAGATGCACTTTCTCTGCTTGTTCAATTCGAGTTCCCCGGCAATGTCAGACAACTGCAAAATATAATTCAACGTTTGGTACTTTTTGCGCAGGGTGATGAGGTAACTCGCGAGGAAATTGAACAACAGCTTGTTGAAGAAGATTCCCAGTATACTGGTAAGAAGAGTTACAATTCTGTCGGGCTTGCAAATCTCATCGGCATAAGTCTGCAGGAAGCAGAGGAAGCGTTAATACGCAACACACTCGAAAAACAAAACCATAACCGCGACCAGACAGCAAAAATCCTCGGAATTTCCTCACGTACGCTTTACCGCAAATTGAAGCAGCTGGGAATAAACTAACTCAAAATATTTTGCAAACAGAATATTTTCATAAAATGTATTAACGGAATATTATAACCCTGAGAGATATTAAGAGTATAATATATTCGGGTATTGTCTAGGTTGACGAAAACCCGGAGGATTTACATGAGTGTTTTAGCAAAATGGAAACAATTAATTGAAAGAAAGAGGAATTCAATGCCCAATCCAATTTCGAAATTTAATATAGGCTTGATGATTGCCTTCATCCTTCTTATTTTCGGCATTATCACTTCGTTTGCAGCATTTAGTTCGGTTACAGCTCAGTCAAAGGATGATTCGAAAGCGAATTTAGTCAACCAAATCGAAATAAATCAGCCAATTACTCTGGAAACGGTTGTTTTCATCAAGGAAAGACTCAAAATCGCTGAATATGACAAAAATTTCGGTGTTGCAATTATTTTCAACTCCACTGAAATCGATTTCGACAATGCAGTAGAACTCACAAAGATACTCTTGAGAAACCAAAAACTGCATAAAATCGCATTCGTAAGTGAAAGAATCGAGTCATCATTATTGATTCCACTCTTAGCTTTCGATGAGATCGTGCTGGAATTCACGGAAACAAATTCAGCAACAATTGGTCCATATAATCCTAAGATTTATGGTGTAAATTCCATTTCCGAGGTCATTTCGCATTTTCGAGGATCGAAAGATAAACAGCTTAACGAATATGCAGCATTTATTGAGAAATTTTTCGACAAGAGCAAATCACTTTATTTCAAACCCGGAACAAGCATTACATCTTTTTCTCTTGAAAAACTTGAGGAATACAGACTTTTGTCATCAGAAAGTAAATTACTTATTTTTACACCGACAGAAGCGGAAAAACTTGGTTTAGCATCGTTGTTAATCGAAAATACTTTTGAAGATTTTTTGAAGAAAAAAGAATATTCAATAGGCAAAAATTATCCTTACAGACCCACTAATATTATTATTAACGAGAATGCTGATAAAAAGGAAAACAGCGGCTTCCACCCAAGCGAAAGCATTCTGAGCAGTAAAGATTTAGAGAATAATCGAGCGATTATTATTGATATTTCAACGGATATCGGAGAAGTAGTCGCGAATTCGATTGAAAGGCGCATCACAGAGGCATTAAATGAGAATATTACTATGATCATCTTAAAACTAGACACACCAGGTGGTCGAATTGATTCTACGCTCAAGATAATTAAGAAACTCGAAGAAGCATCGAAGAAAGTCGTTACAGTTGCTTGGGTCGATACCGAAGCGATTAGTGCAGGTGCAA
Source organism: uncultured Planctomycetia bacterium (assembly GCA_964480395.1). Classification (GTDB taxonomy): domain Bacteria; phylum Planctomycetota; class UBA8742; order SKZP01; family CAYZQB01; genus CAYZQB01. The sequence goes on along the minus strand of CAYZQB010000018.1, from coordinate 15,133 downwards.
TGATTGCCATCACATGCAAGTATGTCGCAATGAATGAGCGTTCCAAAATTGGAGATTGCCAGCCGATAATTCCTACAAATTCCGGTTATGAAGTTGCAGGCGAGAAGATTCAAACTTATTTACGAGTTCATTTCAGGCAATATGCAAGACAACACGGGATTCCTGAGGCGTTGGGTGAAGCAATGGTAACTCAAGAATTGAAAGTAGTTGAGATTAAACCTCGAAGTCAGCTTTATGCAAATGAGAGTTATCAACGTTTCATGATTGAAGAAGAATTCGAAAATTGGAATGAGCGGGACAAATTCGAAAAAGTAAGGACAATTGTCAGAGAAGGGGAGCTTTTAACACTAACAGACGTTGAAGCAAGAGAATACGGCTTCGCACTGACAGAGATTAAATCTTTCGATGAATTGAAAAGTTATTTCGACGTCAGAACAGTTATCGAATCAAAAACTACTGCATCCGAAGATTTTCTCAGATTTCTCAATGCCATCGCACCGATTATCATTGGGCTTGGGATGCTCGGCTTGTTTATCGAGATGAAAACTCCAGGATTCGGACTTTTCGGCATACTAGGCATTGCAATCATTGGTGGATTCTTCTCAATCAAATTTCTTGTCGGATTGGCAGATTACTGGGAAATCCTGCTTTTTGCTGGGGGGATTATCCTTGTCATAATCGAGATTTTTATTATCCCTGGCACAGGTTTATTTGGGATTGCCGGTATTCTGGCGATACTTAGCGGTATATTTTTTGCCGGTCAGTCGTTTATTATCCCCGAAACCGGTTATCAATCAGATTTACTCATTCGCAACTTTTCGAGTATAATATTTTCGATTATCGGAGCACTTATCGCATTCTATTTTGCTGTGAAATATTTGCACAAAATTCCAATAATTCGGAATTTGATACTTGATACAGGTCAAAATTCGTCTGAACTTCATGCTTCTGCTGTCGATATTAGAACCGATGAACTTGTCGGCGCAATTGGCATTACAACAACAGATCTGAGGCCAGTCGGGAAAGCCACAATCGGTGATGAACTCAAAGATGTACAGGTTTCTGGGCATGACTATATTGAAAAAGACACAAAAGTTATTGTCATCGAAACAAGCGGAAACCGAATTATTGTTAGACGCTATGGAATTAACGGCGAAGCTGAGACAAAATTTAACTCGGATTAAAATATATATTATATATATTGTTGCTGAGAAGGTGAACATGCTTTTCATTAACACAATGTCAATAGGACTCAAAAATTATTTGACCTATTAAAAACGAAGTAAACAAAAACCATCAATGATGGTAGGAGGATAATATGATAATTGGTATAATGTTGATAATACTAGGCTTGATTTTGATATTTGCAGAAGTATTGATCCCTTCAGGCGGAATTATATCAATTCTCGCTGTTGGTTCGTTCATCAGCAGTTTCGTTTTCGGGTTCCAAGAAGGTATTACCCAAGGTTTCATCCTAATCGGTGGTTCTATCGTTCTCGTACCGATTGTTCTTGCTGTTGCGTTCAAAGTTTTCCCAAAAACATCACTCGGTAAACGCATGATTGCTCAGGGATCTGAAATTCCAATGGATGAACGGCAGGCAGTTGTACAAGATGAGAAAACATTGATAGGACAAGTCGGCATAACTAAAACTCAACTAAGACCTGCTGGTGCAATTGAAATCAGCGGAATTGCTTACGATGTAGTAACTGAAGGCAATATTGTCGATCCAAACACAAAGGTTCAAGTCGTTGAAGTATCTGGCAACCGAATCGTCGTCCGCTCTGTAAACATGGAAGAAAACACATAACCTGCGATATGTTTATCCTGTTTCATGCAAATCATTCAATAGATTCAAGTCACGTTTACAATTTCGTAATCATCATATGATTACAACATTCAATTTTTCATAACATTCAATTCGCTAATGAATCTTTTGTATTCAATCTGTTGATGCACTAACATCAAAGTTGAAATTGTTGAATGAAAGAATATAATATGATTCGAATTTCACATTAAATGACGTTATACATTTTAGGAAACAAAATATTGCTCTACATAAGAAAATGGGGTGATTAATGCCGTTGGAAGTAAAATGGGAGCGTACCGATCAATGCTATTGGCATGAGTTGATGAAAATCGATTTCAGCGATTCATTGTACAATCGGTTGCATGGAGTTTTCATTATCTGGCATGGCGGTAGCAATCCAAGGGTCTTATATATTGGACAGGGACATATTGCTAAAGAGCTTGAAAAACTAAAATCTAAACGTGAAATCAAGAAATTCGAGCTGTTAGGATTGTTTGTAACCTGGGCGAAATTCAAACCGGAACATATGAATGGCATACATCGCTTTCTAAATGACAAATTAAGACCGACGTTATCGATGTGTAAAATCGAAGACCATCAAATCTACGTCAATCTACCGTTCTAATCTTTATTCTTTCGATCAGCACAATTATTTTTTATCCAACTACATGCTTTCTCGATATCCGAGAAATCTGTGTGTTTTTCATAATCTGCTAAAATTTCATCACATGCAACAATTGATTCATCGTATCTTTTTAGTTCACAGAGTGTTCCCGTGCGATTTATCCGAACATCAATACTTAATTCTTCATCATTTGTGCCTTTTAGTATCTCAATCGCTTTGTCATACGAAGATAGGGATGCTGTAAAATCATCGCATTCATAGTATTTATTTCCAATAAAGTACAATGCCTTTGCGTTATTTGGGTCAAGATTCAAAATTTCTTTATAAAGCACAATTGCATCATTAACGAATCGTTTAAATTCATCGGTATTACCTTCTTTAAATTTTTCTTGTACTTTTTGATTCAAATCTTCAGCTTGTGAAAACATCGCTTTAATTATTTCAGAATTTGGCATATCCTTCTCCAATAAAAAATTACAAAACAATATTATTGTTTCACTTCTTATAAACAGCATCATCTAAAAATACCTAAATTATTTCAGCTAATCGTCGTTATGTTTAATAATTGTGGTTTTTGCTACTGTATCTGCAGATCTTCGCCAGACAGTGCGTTGTAGAACGGAGTTTGGGCTCAAATATTCACCGAGTAGCTCATCAAAATCAAGCTTATCAAGCCGCAGAAGCTCAACCTTCGTTTTCGCAACCACCGTTGCAGTACGCGGGGATTTCTTCAACATAGAAATCTCGCCAAAATACTCACCACGCTTCATTTCAGAAAGCATTTGCTCATCATCTGTATCATAATTCTTGAACACATCAACTATACCCTTCTTAATCACGTAAAATGCATCACCTTCCTCGCCTTCGTTGATAATCAACTCACCTTTAGCGTATTTTCCCGGTTTCATTCTTACAGAGATTTCGCGCACACGTTGCGACGACAACTCCCTGAAAACCTCCATTTCTTCAAGTAATTCCACGAACTCAAATGCTACATTCAGCTTCTGTTGAACCATTCTGAATTGATTTGCGAACAACACAAAGTCTGATTTATCAAGACTCAGAAGGGTTGTTGGCTCGATGGTTACGATTGTGCTTGTATTTGGGGAATTAGCAAGAAGCGATTGTTCACCAAAAAAATCACCCCTACGCAGGAAAGCTATATTAATCATGTGCTTTTGTGTTTGTTTTTCAAAGGATTTCTCGGGCACAAGAATATGTGATTCCTCCTGCTGAACCTGCACACGTCCTTTCAAAATAATATAAAACCTGCTGCTTAGTTCACCTATTTTGATTATTTCGGAATCTGCAGGATAATTCTCCTCAGCAAATTTATTGATAAGTGCCTGAATTTCGTCATTAGCAAAATCTGCAAAAACCGGTATCTGCATGAGAAATGTTCGCAAGCCGTCGGCAGAAAGTTGTTCATCCCGATAATGTCGTAGATTTAACTCGCTTTCACGGTCAAAAAGCAAAAAAGTATGAATCAATTCACGCTCTTCCCACGAAAGTTTATCATAAATATTTACAATTATTCTTTTAAGGAAAGTATTGCCAAAATTTTCTTCAATCTCTTCAATTGCTTTGTTTAACAGACTTCTCAGGTATCTACCAAGCTGAATCAAGTCAAGGTTAGTATCTCTGAGATTCATTATCCCGAATTCTGCAATTTCAATGTGTCCAACGACTCTATTGCTGTTATTAACCACTTTCTCATACTCAAAATGCTTAATCTTCTTCTTGAACACACGTAAAATCTCTGATGCAAGATCAAAACCGAGTTTTTTAAGAATGCTTTCTTTGAATATTTCAAGCTGTTCCGGCGTAAATTTCACATCCAGTTCATCAGAATCTAGATATTCGCTAAATGATTCAAGTTTCTGATTAATTGTGTGCTCAATCTCTTTTTCAATCATTAATTCATCGTTTGAAACTGCTTGACCAAACAACGTTGTCTCATCTGCATTCGCTGATTGATATCTTGTTTCAGCAATATCTTTGCTTTCTCCTTCTTTTATCTCAGATTTATTTCTCCGCTTTTTGAATATTTTCGTTTTTTCTTTCGACTCTTGATTGAGAATATATTCAACTTTCTGTTGCACGTACTCAAGCCGAAATCGACCAAAAAGAACATCTATATTCTGCATTATTGACCATAAGAGCTTACCAACAACGAGTTTCAACGCGCTCTGATCGGTGAAAACGAATTGCTGTCGGAATTTCTCATCATAAACCTTAAAATTCATGTTTTGCACAATAAGCATTGCGATTGCGATTGCTGAGAATGCAAGCAGAGAACCACCTGCTTCAAGTGAATAATATTGATTTTGGACAATATCCATTAAGTTGAATTGCTCGTTGAGACCACGAATCAGCAGGCTTCCGAGAAATGCGACGAATGAAATAAGTAAACTCAGAAATGAAGGTAAAATCTTGCTGAAACCCACAGAATACGTATAAATCCCTAAAGATATGATGATTTCAACAAGAAACCATAACGGCAGAAGGCGGACAATGTCGAAATAACGAAGTTTTTCAATATCGAAGCTCTGCCCGATAATAATAGAAAAGATAACGACAACTAAAATACCGATGAATATTCGCTGTGAAAAGAGCATTCGAGCGAGAATTCCCATGTTCGAAAATTTCTGAATACTTGCGACAATACCGCGCATACCGACAAAAAGCATCAAAAATACGAAAAATTCAAGATAAACGGAGATAAACTCGTACCAGTATGCAGCTTTCTCATAAGATATAAACACCAATCCGAGTTTTATGTCATTCAGCAGACTGATGAGTTGGATAGCAATCATGATTATTGACGCCCAACCCAACATGGTCCAGATTCTCAGTGATTTTTTATCGAGCCATTTTGATTTCAGAGAACGGCTGAGTAGAAAAACACCGATTAAACTTGCAACTGCAATAAATCTGCACAAAACGTAGTACATTTGTATGTTTTGTCCGAAAATCGGTGGTGCGAATTGTAAAAGAATCGGAATTCCAATCGACAAGCTGAGCATCACATAACTGATAAACTTTAGCGACTGATAATGAATGAATTTGTATGTAGTCTTAATCAGCTTTTCAACGATTTCGAAAATCCCGTAGATTAAGCTGAGTATTATCGGAATGACGATGACCAACGCCATAATAATATACAAGCTCAGTGCTAAAAGACCGCTGCTGAGAATATCATTGAAAATAGGTACAATCTTCTTCTGCACAACACGCACCGAAATCGCAATAAACAAAATTGTCCAGATTAGTCCGAGTGCGCCATAAACCGCCAAAACAATCTCCTGACGAGTATATTTGCGCGTTGTAAAGAGTTTAGCCCAGAATTTATCAAAGAAAAACTCGTTGCTGCGTTCAATTAATCGATTGGTTTTCAGAAGTTCGGATAGGATATAATATCCGTCATAGCGAATTAGCGGATGAAGTTTGATTATTGCTGTAATAAATCCAAGAACACCAAATTTGTAGATAATATCGCTGATAATTGAATCATATGGGAAAAAATTAAACGACAGAATACCGAATGCAGCAGATCCGATGAGGATGTTGCTGAGTGGTCCTAAGCCAGCGAAAATCAATCTGTGCTTTTTACTGTCAAGTGCCAGATAATTCGAATTCACATAAAGGTATGGCACGCCGAATCGAAAAAAGACACCTGCATCGGGAATTTTGTGCCCTAATTTTTTTAGGTATATTGCCTGAGTTATTTGATGAAACATTACAAGCAATACTTTGATTAGTAAATAAACAACAAGCCCGATTGTGAAATCTCCGCCGACTCTTAGAAGATCATATTTCTGAGCACCGACTTCAAGCAACCAGGTTCCGAGACCATAGCCGACTAAACCCATCGCAGCAAGGAAAAAGACCCAATTAAAAAGCAAGCCGAACCCGATCTTATTTAGAAAACCTGCGAATGCGTTAAAATGCTTAAATCCGTAATGCCGACGCATATAATTTCGAATCGTGAAGATTTTTCCTTTGATTTCTTTCTGTTCAAGCTTACTTGTCAAGCTTTCGTAAAGATTCACGCTTATGTGTTTGAGAAAACCGAGTGTATCCATCCTTTTAACAAGGTTCTGAATTTTCTCAGATGCCAAAGAGCCATTTGTCTCGAAGTAAAGCAGGAAAAGCTGCTCAATTGTATTATTCCCATTAAATCTGCGCACAATTTGGAATAAATCCTGCGAAATCTCGAAGAATTCGTTTGTTTTGGGATGTTTCAGAAGAAACACCGGCTCAGAATCCATCTCACGTACAACTTTGAATAACTCAATACCGTCGATGATTCTTGGTTTGAATGAGCTGAATTTCACATCATCAGTAATCTCGTCATAAATGCTTCGCTGAGACTTAATCTGCTCAGCATGCTCATCTATAAGTGGTGTAATATCGTCAAAATGTACTAATTGCTTTGAATCAGCAAGATTTGTTTTCTTCAAACCAGATTCAACAAGTGCATTTATATTCATATTATTTTCGTATTTATGCTTAATAATAATTTATCAATTTTCTAACAATTACAAAACAATAAGAAAATCTTTAGTTATTCTCGGTTTTTAGAATCAATCCAGATTGTAACAGGTCCGTCATTTATCAGATTGACTTCCATCATCACTCCGAAAAATCCCTGCTCAACTTTTATACCCATTTTCCGCCATATTTTTGCGACTATTTCGATGGATTTTCTTGCTTGTTCGGGCTCAGCAGCATCAGCAAAATAAGGTCGACGACCTTTTTTCGTCTGTGCTGCAAGAGTAAATTGGCTTATTAACAGGATTTCACCTTTAACATCGATTAAAGACCGGTTTAATTTCCCATTATCGTCTGCAAATATCCGAAGTTCAGGCACTTTCTTGATAATATACTCTCGGTCTTCGAGTGAATCATTTTGCATCGCGCATAACAAAACAACCAGCCCTTGAGAAATTTTACCCGCTGATTCTCCTTCAACTACAACAGAAGCACGCTTCACACGCTGAATGACAACACGCATTTTACTCCAAATCCGAGCCTATGCCCGTATTTCTCGAAATTTCATCAACCCGATTCTTAAGCGATCTGATATCTTTGTGCATGTCAGGCAGAAACTTCAAAATCGCCAGATGCCGACGGTATTTCCGTGCGCTCTGTGCAGGTGTTCCGCCAATATCCTGATTGCTTTCATAATCTTTAATCAAGCCGGATTGCGGATAAACCCGTATATTATCCCCCAGAGTTATATGGTCAGTTGCACCCGCTTGTCCTCCAATCAGGCAATTTTTACCGATTTTGACAGTTCCGGACAACCCTACAAGCGACGAAACAACAGAATTTTCACCAATTTGTACGTTGTGTGCAATTTGTGAAAGATTGTCAATTTTCACGCCTTTTCCAATGATAGTGTTCTCGAAACGTGCCCTGTCAATGCATGTATTTGCTCCGATTTCAACATCATCCTTGATAATAACATTCCCAAGCTGTGGAATCTTTTTAAATTCTCCCTTAATAAGCGAATATCCAAAACCGTCACTGCCAATTATTACACCAGGCTGAAGTATAACCCGATTGCCAATTGTCGAATATTCTCGGATGACGACATTCTGGTAAACATGGCAATTTTCGCCTATTGTAGACTTATATCCGACATACGATAACGCTTCGATAATTGTGTTGTTTCCGATTTCAGCAAAATCATCAACAACCACATTTGTTCCAATGTAAACGTTCTCACCAATCTTGGCGGTGTCCGAAATCGATGCTGTCTTGTGAATTGCAGGTTTCCTCGGTGGATAATCTGCTGCAATATGTTCTGCAACGAGAGCAAAGGCATAATCCGCACTTTCTACGACGATTCCCGATTTATTCTTTAAGGCAAGCTCAAATTCTTTGTTAACTATGACAGCGGATGCATTAGTTGTGTTGATATCCGATAAATAATCCTTACTCGCGCAAAAAGTTATTGCACCTTCAATCCCTTGTCTAATCGGGCATAATCCGTTTATTGTAATATCTTCATCTCCAACGATTTTGCCATCAACTAATTCCGCTAATTCCTTTAATTTAACCGCTTTCATCGCATCTCCTTTTGATTCTCTGATAAATGTCATTATTCAGATTATCATTAAATAAGAAGATAAATCAATAAATTTGAGGAAGTTATGAATCTGCGGATTTCAAAGAAAGAAGATAATATCAAAATCGGTAAAAGACTGAGAAAATTCAGATGCAGATTGGGTTTGAGCTGTACCGATTTTTCATGTCGAATTAAAAGAAATCGATCATATTTATCGGGCATTGAAAACGGGCATTATCCGCTGTCTCCCAGACTTGTTTCATTGATAGAAGAAACATTCAGCGTTGACGCTCGATGGATACTATCGGATGTACTTTTCTCACAAATCGAACCACAAAATAAATATACCAACAAAATGAAACTGAATGCTGATTCGAATATTCGTGAGATTCCGGTCGTAGGTGAAACCGAAGCAGGACTGCCTTCTGCCATATTAGCGGATAAACTGGATTCTTTCTTCTCAGCGGAAAAATCGATAGTCGTAAAGAATTTTATCGGTGAAGACCTTTTTGCTTTGAAAGTTCAAGGTTATTCGATGTCGCCACGAATTTTGCCCGGTGATATTGTAATTTTGAGTGCTTCACGCACACCGAAACTTGGCAGCATGTGCGTAGCAGTGAATAACAACAATGAAAGTACGCTCAAAATATACGAAGAAGCTGGAAGCAACGTAATCCTTAAACCGTTGAATCCGCTCAACAACGTGATTGTTTTGCGCAAAGACGAAGTATTCAGAATATATTCGGTCATCAGTGTTTTAGCGACGGCAGATTATGCATAACGAAATTATTTGATCTGCAAAAAAAACAAAATCTGCGAAAGATTTTCGCATTTGTACCGATTAACAATCTACGTCAAATAAAGACGACATCAGCAATTTCAAGGAGTAGCAAAATGAAAAGCCCTAATGAATTGCTTCAAGAGCTTAAGGAACACGTAAACAACATCGAAAAAGACGCGGATAAAGCAACGCGAGGAATGAAGGCAGCTGGAATCCGGCTTCGCGCATCAATGCAGGAAGTTCGAGACCTGGCAATCGCAATCAGGAAATCAGTCCTGGATTATCGAACAATTTCATCAATTACAAGTGAACATGAAGAATCGAACGAAATCGCAAAACCTGATGAAATTGAAGTGCTTAGTGATGAAATTTTGGTTGAATCTCCAGCACCGAGAAAAATTATTGAAGAAACACCACAAATTAATAGAGAAACATCTTATTGGTATTCAGATTTCAGCTATTAGATTTGTATCGTGATTTGCATGCTTCGCAACGGGATATTGGAAAACGTGGTTATTCTGCGTTTTCCTTTTTTTTATTTGTTGTTCTTGTTTCTTTACAATTGCTTTTTGAATTAGAGCTGATTGGTATCATCATTCTAAGTCCAATTAACACAAGCAATACGCCGAACATCTTCTTAATTATCTCTGGGCTTTCAACTGATAAAAAATTCAGCAAATATACACCGATAAATACGGAAATTACACCTGGAATCGCAAGATGACGCATCGAAGGCAGATGCAGCGTCTTGAGTTTGTTTTGAAAGATAACACCTGTGCTTGAAATGAGAATTACCGTTGCAAGGGATGTCGGTGAAGCAATTTCCATTGGAATTCCCCCGAAAATAAACATCGCAGGAATCATTATTGCACCACCACCGATTCCCAGACATGCAGAGAAAAATCCACCAATGATTCCAACACCGATGTACCAGAAATATTGACCGTCGGGAATAATCTGCCAGTTTGTGAAGATATCACTAAAAATAATACGAAACGATGCAAAAAACATTACAATGCTGAAAATAACACACAAAGCTTTGTCGGGAAGTTTACTGCGCAGTCGAACTCCGAGGAGAGCAGCAGGAATTGCTCCAAGTGCTGAGAAAACTACAATCCACCAGATTTGTGCATGTGAATGTATAATATGAAGTATTGTACCACCAACTGCAAAGACGATTATCGCACCCAAAGATGTTGAAATTGCACGCTTTATCGGGTATTTTAGAAGCATGCACATCGCAGGCACCATGAAAACACCTCCGCCGATACCAAAAAAACCCGAAACAAATCCCGCAAATATCCCAATGAGCCACAAAACCCACGGTTTGTAATTCAATGATGCATCATTATCGTTTGTCATGCAATTTTTACCTTATCGACTGTAAGAAATAGCATGCAATCATATTAGATTAATGATTTTTGTAAAGATTATGCTCAAGAATGTAATCGATAATTGTCGCTGATGTCATCTCTGTTGGTCGAATCCCTTTTGCAGATAATTTGCGGATTTTGGTCGAAGAAATATTTTTCGGTGTCATCGGTATCAGATTTTGTTTAATTTCTTCGATTTTAGAAAGTGTTGTGATTTTTTTCAATGCTTCTATATAATCTATGTCAAATTCAGGACGTGCAGCAACACAGAGTTTCGTTTCCTGTAGCAGTATATCTGGTTTGAACCATGTACGCAGATTTTTAAATGTATCCGAACCGATTATGAGCCAGTATTCGTCAACTTCAGGATTTTTAAGTTTAAGCATGCGTATTGTTTCGAGGGTGTAATGCGGTCCAGGTCGTTCAGATTCGATAGTACAGATCTCAAGTTTTGGATTGTTTTCGATGAGCAAACTCAGCATCTTCAGTCGATGTTCGTATTTTGATAATGAATTGTCGGATTTATGCGGTGGAACAGGCGTTAAAAGCATCAGAACTTTAATAAACCCGTATGCCGATAGTGCTGTCTGTGCAAGTTCGAGATGCCCGAAATGCGGCGGATCGAAACTCCCACCAAGAATACCGACGCGAATTAAGGAATTATCCATGTTTACAATTACAGCCTCGCTGGTTTAAGTTTACCACATTGTCAATAGGTCAAATAATTCTTGAGTCCTAGTGCCAATGCTGATGAGTAAAAGCAGGTTTACCTGGTTGTCTCCGTCCAAAGGCAGATATCCTGTATCTTTCCATCGGGAACAATGCGCCAAATCACATGCTCAATGTCCTCGCTGTACCAGATATTCACAGCATTCAAATCCGCAGACGTTCCGAAAATGAAATCATCCGCGCCGTCAACCCAGCGAATTTTATCCTTGCATTTATACACGACCTGCATATCAAGCACATCGTTATTTATTGTCATCGCAATAGCACCCGTCTGTTTATTGCCGAAAATCATATGTTCGATTGATGCAATGTTCAGAGGTTTCAGCATGTACACAGCATTGTTCTGTTTTTTCAGTTGAAGGGCAACGTAAGGATTCCCTATGTCCCAGCGCAGTACGTTTCCTGACCGTGTACCTGCGGTGATTGCACCTTTACCTTCGGAAATTACAAATGATGTAATTTCTTCAGTTGCGCCTTCATATTTTACCGGTTCTATCATGATTTTGCCGTCAGGTTCGGGGGTAAACGAGTAAATATTGTTATCCACAGCAAAAAACAGCTTATTTTTGTATCGCATGATAGCCCGTATTGTCCGTGCCTTACCAGTAATTTCGCGCAGAACAGGAACTGCCAGCATATCCTCGGTGTTAATGTTTATGCGTTGAAGTCCAGCCTCTGAATGCGTACACCACAGGAAATCGTGCATATGCGCAACTGAGTTTACACCACCTTCAAAATCTTTCGCTGTATAAAGTGCATATCTGCGGATTTTCTTAGCTTTTTCATTGCGAGAAGCATCATATATCGGAGTCATGTAAACACCCCGGCGAGCACCTGCAACAAGATAATCAACCCCATTCATTGTAATAACATTCACAGAGCGTATCGAACCAAGCTCGAAATTCTGAAAATCATAAGTTTCCTTTGGAGTCTCTGTGCCAGCAAGCGAGCCGGGTTGATAAGCAAGTACTTTGCGGTTCACCGGCAGTAAAACTCGTTTCGTTCGTCTCTTTACATCAGCAATAGTAATGATTGGCAACTCTACATTGTCAGGTTTCCCCGGCGTATTCGTTTTCTGATATCCTTTGTTAATTTCATTCTTTATTTTCTCGTAAAAATCTCGTAATTTTCTATCAACGCGTTCGTCAATTTCAGGGAATTTTTTAAGTTTTATCTGTTCTGGCGTCATTTTCTGCAAAATCAATTCTTCATAGAGTTTAGCACGTAATTTCTCGTCTTCGATTAATGAAATAAAATATTCGGTAGGTGCGTTGTCTAGCTCGCGCAGCGCGATCTTTGCCTGTTCAAGTCGTTCCTGAAATTTCTTGCGATCTAATGACAGCTTTTTCTCAAGTTCCATTTGTTCAAGTGCTTTCTGCATGTTGAATTTTTGTTCTTCGTAGGTTTTGTAAGATTCATCGCTTTTTAACGCTTCGTCGTATTGTTCCTTGGAATGTCTGAGTTCCTGAACGATTTTCTTGTGCTCAAGCTCCTTCATAAACGCTTCGAACTCATGTTTTTCAAGGGTTTCATCTTTTTCAATTTTGTTCCAGATTTCACGCATTTCCTTGTTCTGCTGTTGAAATTCCTGCTCCTTTACCATTTCCGCTTCGTTGAATTTTATTTTATTGTACTCATCCGAATGAAACAAAGTCCTTGTAATGCCCAGAAAATCAAGTCCAGCAGAAATAAGTATTCGATTGAGTTTACTTCTTAGATAGACTTCGATTTTCGGCAAAAGATCAGTTTCAACGATTTCAGATACATTTCTAGTCTTTGCGAAATCTTCCAATGCATGCCTAAATTCAGGTGCGATGTACATCTCGATGTCGCTAACGTTGATTCTTTGACGATTGTTGACAATTGTTGCTATGAAATCCGCGTGATTACTGTATTCTTTCTTGTTCAACTCAAGCCGAATCTGTAAATCCGCTGTCAAATCATAACCGTTCAGAGTTTTTAAATTGCTCAAACGCGATGATAATTCAAACGGTGACTTTCTGAAACAATGCAGCATTCCGTCTTTGTACTTTACAGATTCGCCAGATTTAATGATCTCTGGTTTATCCAGATTCTTACCTTTGAAATGAAGTGCATGAATGCCTTCAGGGATTTTAATCTTGTTTTGATTACCGCAGAGATTTACAACTCGATATATTTCATAAGGCTGAAAAAATACTGTCATATTGTCCTCGTGATATTCTCAATTTATTATATTATAAACTATTATCCGGCTTTGGTTTACCTTAAATTTTCCAAAATACGAAGGTGGAAAGTGTCAGAAACCAGATTAATTATAACATTTCCATCACAGGTAAACCTGTTTTTACTCACGGCATTGACAATAGTGCAGGCATGCCTGTTTTTTTTGCATACAGCATGTAAAGCACTTAAGGTCAGCTTGGCAGGTCGAAAAAAATCGCATGTTTACATGTCCTATTGCCAGTATTGCAAACAAAAGCAGAAGGTCTGCTTATTTTTCATTTGTTCGCTGTTTTTGTTTTCACAATACGGGTGTACAGAATTGCCTACTAGAAGTTATGTCAGCGACTTGCCAGCAATTGAACCTGTCGGTGAATTCTTCAATATGAAAAATGCTGTCCTTTCTGGAAACGCAGCTGAAGTTGGCACGCTCTTTTCTGACAGTCTTTTTGCAGGTTCTCAGAATGTATTCCTTCAAAAATATGAACTCGGTTCGAAATTCGTAGATTCATTCAACTTCATCTTCCGCAACTATCTTTTCGAATCAATGAATTCTAAGCAGAATTTTAAGTATGATTTGGATGGAGAATTCATGATTTGCAGAGGTCATACTGAATTTCAAGGAAAACTAATTCGAGATATAATGGATATTGAACCGGTTCACGAAAGTATCAAAAAACTCACTGGTATCGATGATAAAACTTTTATAATACCTTCAGTTATAAATATTTATACTATTTGGGAAGCAGACAATATTGGATGGAAAATACTATTCCTTGAGATTAACGGTATTAACATGTTTGAATTGCTTCAGTAAACAATTGATGACGATTTACTGTATAACCAACATAAATCATCAGCATAAAGGGAGATATTGTGAAAAACATTGGAATTATCGGACTTGGATACGTTGGGCTGACAACTGCAGTATCGCTTGCTGAGGTTGGACACAACGTAATCGGTTTTGACGTTGATATAGATAAGATGAATTTGCTGACAAATGGCAAAGTGCCGATTTATGAACCTGAGCTTGATATGTATTTCACGAAAAATCTTGGGAATGGCAGACTTACATTCAGCGATAAATTCAGCACGGTTATCAAGCAAAGCGATGTGATTTTCATCTGTGTCGGCACTCCTTTTGACCAGAAAACTGGTAATTTGTCAATGATTTATGTTGAACAGGTAGCAAGAGATATTGCATTACATCTTGAAAACGGAGAATTCAAAGTAATCGTTGATAAATCTACTGTACCGGTGAAAACTGCAGGTAAGGTTGAGGAAACAATACGCCGTTACAGCAAGAGTAAAATCGAATTCTCAGTTGTGTCAAATCCTGAGTTTCTGCAGGAAGGCAAAGCAATGAGTCAAGCAATGTCGCCTGACCGAATTGTTATCGGTTCTCGAGATGAGAGAGCTAGTAAAATTATGCAAGAAGTTTATCAGCCGTTTATTGACAATGCTGGTGCGAAATTTCTCGTGATGCGACCGGAATCTGCAGAGATTGTGAAATATGCAGCGAACGGCTTTTTATCGA
>CAYZQB010000017.1:3495-28565 GCA_964480395.1 uncultured Planctomycetia bacterium | reverse complement strand
AAGGGATGTAAACTAATGTGGTGTTTACACCCCTCGCACTGATTCACAAGGTTGAATTATTTCTTGCTCTCTTTATATGCTTCTTTTTGTTTAGCATAGCGTTCTTCTGACCATTGTTCAACCTTGACCTGTTCTCTATCAGGATACTCAATCACATACGTATATTCAATTGCTGACTTTTTACTAGGAGCAATCTTCAGAGTCCAGAACAATCGACCCAATTCATCGGGCTTCGATTCCGGTGTAATCACAGGAAGTTTAACCTTGACCTCATCTGTCCAGCTTACCGGAATTGAGTCCATAATCTTGACCTCAACCTCTTTATCGAAGAAGTTCTCGACCGTTATCCGCATCTCACGTGTTAGCAGGTTCGACGACCGGAAATTCTTTTTATCAGGAGCTTCTGTGAGAACTTTGACGACATCACGCTTTATCTTAAGCTCATTGACTGTGCCGAAGAATACTTCGAATTTATCGCCAGGTGCAACAGGTTCCATGTCCCATTTACCGATAAACTTAGAGTCAACGAAAATATTCATCTCACCTTCGAGAAGCGGTGTTTTCGATGTATTTTCAAGGTTTGCATGATAATACACAAATTCTGATATTGCAGGACGCGCGAAATAATCCATTTCAGCATCGAATTCGTTAAGATTCAGCATTGTTCTGTGAGGACGCGAATCGCCATTTATCGTACGTTTTTCCTCAAGCTGAAATACGATTGTCCCAAGCAGACGTGACAGTTTTCCAGTAAAATACGACCGACTCTGCTGTTCCCAGTCATTTATATTGTTTGCAAACATCTGCTGTTTTGTTTGAATCGAATTTGCATTCATGAACCGTGCATTTTGACGCATCTCCACCTGATTCTCCTGAATACTCTCTTCAATTGTCCATTTACCGAGATGCACAACGCGGGGCAGAAACTTTGGCAGTGCTACCGTTGCAGTTGCTTCCGCTGTCGAGAGCGTCAATTCAACATTGTCCCAATTCTCCTTCGTATTCTGAGTTATTACGCCGTAGCTGATAATTTCAACCTTCTTTTTCTCAGAAACGTAACGCACATCGTATGAGGGCTTCCAGCTTGCATCCGGCGTAATGTATGACATAATCAACGAAACTTTTTCTGCTTCTGATGCTGTCATCCTAATAATCAGGTTTTTCTGTTGTGATGGATACCTGTAACGCAAATCTTTCATTTCCTTGTCAACTTTGACGATTTCTTCCATAATGTCGCGAATTTTCTTGTCAACGATGTTGATTTCATCGCTTGCTGATTTAATCGTTTCCCTGACAAATGTCATCATTTCCTTGAGTTTTTTCACATCCTGAGTCATATTTTCGCTGTTTTTCATCTGCTGTATGATTCCACTCGCAAAATCGATCTCTGCCTGATGCCCTGATCTCACCGACATCAGCATTTTAATCTGGTCATCAAAATTGACCTTCTTTTTCAAAAGAACATTCGTCTCAGTTTCAATAAGACGGAAGGTGGATTCCGTTTGAATGTCGATACCCGAAATCCGTGCTTTCGGCGAACCTTCAAACAAAACGCGTACCGAATCGTCAATAAGATTCGTTGAAAATCCCTCAAAAACAACCGCTTGCTCACCTTTTTTCAGCGCAACTTCAGCATGTCTGTAAATTCTTGCGCCACGTACGAAAACCGTTACTGCAGCAATTTCAGACTTTGCAATAAGTTGTGGAGCTTCCTTTGCGGTAACAGATGCTTCACCCATAAACAGACTCAACACAACAACCAAAATCACAAAAAAAGACAAATTTTTCATGCTTTTCCCCCGATAATAGAAAAATTATGATTTAAAAATGGACGTGTATTACAAATGTATGTGACTGCAATACAATTGACAAATTTTTGAATGATTACGCTTGGACAGACAAACGTAAACCATTGTTTTAACTATCTCGTTTAGAAATCGTTGGAGTTTAATAGGAAATTTCTGCATAAATATGTGGACTAAATAAACTTTGTGATAAAATGACGCAAATTATTAACAATAGGAAGCGAACATGCGTGAAGTTGATAACCGAACAATCTTTGAGAAATCCCGTCCCGGCAAACGTGCGACTGTTTTGCCGAAAACAGACATAGAATATCAAAACCTCGATTCATTAATACCAAAAAAATACCAGAGAGCAGAAAAAGTAGAGCTTCCAGAGCTTTCTGAGATTGAAATCGTGAGACATTTCAGTAATCTCGCTTGCAAGAACATGGGAGTTGACACAAATTTTTACCCGCTAGGCTCATGCACGATGAAATACAATCCGCGAATCAACGAAAAGGCAGCGGCAATGCCTGCATTCGCTGCAACACACCCTTATCAGCCATTCGAGACCGTGCAAGGAATGCTGGGATGGATGTTTGAATTACAGGAAATGTTCAGTGAAATCGCTGGTTTAGATGCCTGCACACTTGCTCCTGCAGCAGGTGCGCATGGTGAAATCACCGGATTGATGCTGATAAAAGCATATCACAAACATTACAAAGACGAAAAACGCACAAAAATACTGATTCCAGATAGTGCACATGGCACAAATCCTGCAAGCGTTGTTCTTGCTGGGATGATTCCTGTGGAATTGAAATCAGGGGCAAACGGCAGAATCGACCTTGAAGACCTCAAAAATCACCTTGATGACACTGTCGCAGGTATGATGGTTACAAACCCGAATACACTCGGTCTTTTCGAGACAGAAATTGCTAAGGTTGCCCAGATGCTGCACGACGCAGGTGCAATGCTTTATATGGACGGCGCGAATATGAATGCGCTTGCTGGGATTGCACGTCCGGGAGACTTCGGTGTGGATGTTATGCATTATAATGTACATAAAACCTGGTCAACTCCTCATGGTGGCGGTGGTCCCGGTGGTGGTCCTGTTGCCTGTATAACTTTGCTTGAGCCATTCCTCCCTATTCCAAGAATTATCAAGACCGAGGTAGATGGTTATCGTTTCAGCGAGAAGGATTTCCCACGAAGCATTGGCAGAATCAAACAATTCTATGGAAATATCGGAGTTTTGCTGAAATCTTACGTTTACCTGAAAACCCTAGGCAGCGAAGGTGTTCGAAACATGGCACAGATGGCGGTTCTCAATGCAAATTATGTCCGCGTGCTTCTCAAAGATTCATATGATTTACCTTTCGACGAAATATGCCTGCATGAAGCAGTGTTTTCAGATAAAATTCAGGAGCAAAATCATGTTACAACGAAGGATATCGGCAAACGCCTGCTCGATTTTGGTTTTCATGCACCAACAACATACTTCCCGCTGATTGTGCATGGTGCACTCATGATTGAACCCACCGAGACTGAAAGTAAAGATACTCTCGAACGGTTTGTTAAAGCAATGAAACAAGTTGCTGAGGAAGCGAAAACAACCCCCGAAATCATTCTGACAGCACCCCATAACTGTCCTGTAAAACGTGTTGATGATGTTCGTGCAACGAAAATTCCGATAGTGAAGTTTGACGATAATACTGAAGGAATTTAAATGAACCAACAATGTTGCGTGTTCTGTGTATCATCAAAGTTAAACAATTTGCAACCAAGGATAAATAAAACGGAGGAAAAATGGCTGATATAATACAATTTTTCATAGATAAATTCAGAGAAATACTTTTTAATAAAGATGTTCTACCCAGTTATTATCGACCGAGAACCTATCGCAACTCTGCTGTTCGTTTTCGCGATTGCTCGATAAATGAGTTCGAGGAACGCCGAGATATATTGATAAATGATGCAGGGCTGAATGTATTTCTGTTTCCTGCGAATAAAATCCCCGGCTGCGACCTTCTTTCAGATTCGGGTACAACGACAATGACAATGCAACAATGGGCTGAACTTTTCATGGGTGATGAATCCTACGGCTCAAACGAAGGTTTTCAGGAGTTAAAATTTCAGATACTCGACACATTTGGACCCGCTTGGTGCCAGAAGGATAAAACACGCGAAAATATGTTCATATTTCATCAAGGGCGAGCTGCTGAGTTCGCTCTTTTTTCAAATCTGGCGAAAGTTCTGGCGACAAAGGACAAGGTAACATCTGCCGAACTCTCAACTGAGCTGCCTAAGGATTTACGCGGGTTAATCAGCAAAAAACTCGAAGAAAATCCAAACTCTTATTACATCATTCCGAATAATGCACATTTTGATACGACGGAAGCGAATATTGCCAACAGCAAGTTTCTGCCTGTGAATTTACCATGCGAGCAACATATGGCAGGTGATGAAAACTTCAAATTCCGTGGAAATATCAATTTAGAAGCATTGAGAGCACTCCTGACACATGAACTCGACCGTATCCCAATGATTTACCTGACGATTACGAATAACACCGGCGGTGGTCAACCAGTTGCAATGGAGAACATCAAAGCCATGCGTGCTTTAGCGCAGGAATTCAAGGTTCCCTTCTTCTTCGATGCTTGCAGATTCGCAGAGAATGCCTGGTTCATCCAAAAATACGAACCGGGTTACGCGGATAAAAGCATTCAGGAGATTGTACATGAGGAATTTCAGCAGGTTGACGGTTTTCACATCAGTTTGAAAAAAGATGGACTTGTAAACATGGGTGGCGGGATTCTTATCCGCGAAGATGGACTTTTTCCGAAAATTTATCCTCAGATGCAAGGTTTGTTAACAGACCATCAGATACTAATTGAAGGGCATCCAACTTATGGCGGTTTGACTGGCAGGGATCTGAAAGCACTCATTCAGGGACTGAAACAGGTTGTTCATTTGAATTATCTCGACTCGCGAATCGGACAGGTGCAACGATTTGGACAAAAACTCAGCGATTTAGGCATCCCGATTATCCGACCTGTCGGCGGGCATGCTGTTTATCTGAACATGGACAAATTTTTCGAAGGTGTTGACTGTAAGGATGAAGATTTCAAGGGGTTGTCGTTTACTGCGCTTTTGATGATTGCAGGGCATCGGCTTTGTGAGCTTGGTATTTATGCGTTTGGAAAATATGATAACGGACATGAAATCCTGCCTGTACCGCGTATGAACTACGTTCGAGCAGCCATCCCTCGGCTTGCATATGAAGACCAGGATTTGTTCGCACTTGCTGAAGTAATCAAGGTTTTGCACGACCATCGCGATAAAATTCCACCAATTGATGTAATGTATGGCAAAAACCTGACACTTCGGCATTTTAAAAGTCGATTTCGTTTCAGAATATAAACACAAAATTGAAGAATTTTGCCACAGAGAACACAGAGAAAATGGTAGGTCAGGCATCCCTGCCTGACAATTACAGGAATAATTAAGATCTTAGCCACGAAAAGGTACGCTTTCGCTAACAGATATGTTAAATGTATTGCATAATCAGTTGTGAGTCGTGCTGAATTTGATGGTACTTCTGGATTCTTCACTCGTTCTACTCGTTCAGAATGACAAGGATTTTTTTATGCATAATATTCAGATAGCATTGCGAAAGTTCGAAGATTCCGACACAGATGAGCTGCTATCGCATGTCGATTCACCTGAACTCCTGTTTCTTTGGTCAGGAATGACATTTAATTATCCGGTGCATAAAGCACATTTCATGAAGGTGATACATAATCTCCCTTATGCCTACATTTTCAAAGTAATCAATGAAGAGACGCATGAAACAATCGGTTATGTTGAGCTTAATATCGATGTAAGTCCCTATAAACCAACACCTGAGGGTGCAAAAATCGGCAGATTCCTGATTTACAAGAACAATATGCGAGGTAAAGGTCTTGGGCAAAGGATTTTGCATTTACTTCTTAAATTTGCGTTTAACGAGCTTGAACTCCAAACAGTTGCCCTGAAAGTCATATCGTACAACGAAATCGGTATCATCTGTTACCAAAAAGCTGGATTTACAACAGATAAAATCGTCAAGGACAACAACAAAAACTATGATTATCTAATGATGAGTATAAACCACGAAAAATTCAGTAATATGACGAAAAAAGCCAAAAACATTTGAGTAGCGATAAGATTATGATAGATTGTTTGTGAACGGGGAGCTGACTGACACTGTCGGCTGAGAGTAAGGCAGAAACCTTTTACCCGCGGAACCTGATACGGATAATGCCGGCGTAGGGATGCATCGAGAATTCAGCTGGCGTGTCTCAGCTGTTTTTGTTTTTAAACAGACAATTACTCCTGAATCCGGTTACAACCTAAATTTGTTTACTTTCAGGAAGAAAAACATGGAAAAAGAAACGAAATTTCCGGAAATCGGGAAGATTTCACCAGATTTTTTTGACCACTTTATTTATCCCCGACTAGGCTCAAAGCGAAATGACGTTCTCGTCGGTCCAAACAATGGAATTGATGTGGGGATTTTGAAAATTGGCGACGGCAAAGTCATGGCTGTAACCACTGACCCAATTTTCATCATCCCACAGTTTGGTATGGAAAAAGCAGCCTGGTTTGCATGGCATATTCTTGCTTCAGACGTTACAACCTCTGGCTTTCCGCCTGCTCACATTATTGCAGACTGGAATCTTCCGATGTCAACAACAGAGGAACAATTCGAAATTATCACACGAGTCTGGCACAGGGAGTGTGAGAAATATGGAGCAGCAATTGTTGCTGGTCATACCGCTCGATACACCGGCACGGATTTCCCGATGGTTGGTGGCGCAACGTTTACAGCGATTGGTGATGAGGATAAGTATATTACGCCTGAGATGGCACAGGTTGGCGATGCGGTTATGATGACAAAAGGTGCTGCCATTGAAGCAGTCGGGATTCTTTCAACCCTTTTCCCAAAAACTATCGCAAGAAAATATGGCAGCAGAATCCTTGAACAGGCACAAAAATGCTTCGATAAAATGTCAACGGTTGAAGATGCCCTTGCTGCCGCCTCAGTCGGAGTGCGCGAAAACGGTGTTACAACAATGCATGATGCAACTGAATGCGGCGTGATTGGGGGATTATTTGAAATTTCTAATGCTTCTAACGTGGGTATTGAGATTGATATTGATAAAATTGAAGTTACAGACGGCGTAGCAGAGGTTTGTGCACTTTTTGAAATGGAAGCACTTCACGCGATTAGTGAAGGTACACTACTAATGACAGTAAATCAGGATAAAAAGCAAGATGTCAAAAATGCTTTGATGCAAAAAAACATTGAAATCTTCGAAATCGGTACAATTTTGCCTGAAACCGACGGTCGTTGGGCAATTAAAACAGGACATCGCTCAGAACTTATTCATCCTCGAGTTGACCCGTATTGGAAAGCAATTGATAAGGCATTTGCAGCAAAACTTGACTAACGATTTTTTTATCAATGCTACATTCAAATATGCAAATGTTTCACGTAAGTTGAAATTAATGTTAAAATAATCGGAAATTTCATAAACAACAGGATGGGTGATGAATCATTTGCTCAGAGTGTTTCTCCTACAGAGAAGAAGTTATATATTTGGCAGCTTTAGTACACTTCTCTCCGCAGCATACATTGTATTGTTAATTTACACCGCTTTGTTGCCTGATATCAATCTTGGTATTGAGAAACCGATTTTGCACTTTGATAAAGTGCTGCATTTCTTTGCTTATATGGTTTTGTCATTTTTGTTGATTGAGAGTTTTTATCACTTATTTAGCATACGCCGACTGAAATCATTCTTGATTGTTGTTTATATTTCAGCTTTGGTTGGTGCATTAACAGAAGTATTGCAGCATTTTTTCACAAATGGGACAAGAAGAGCAGAAATTGGAGACTTTATTATGGATGTGTTGGGAGCTTTGAGTGTTTTTGTACTATTGATATTGAGAAGAAAAGAAAAAAACTAAATTACAAAATATCCAAATAATTCGGGAATATTTTTGTTGTTTTTGCTTGAAATGTTAAACAAATTATACATAATTATATTTATTTGAATGGATTTATAAACTAAGAAACTAATGGTGGAAGAAAACAACTATCCGAATAGCGATGATAACATCACAGAGAAAAGATGCTCTGAGCGCATAAACTATGATTTCCCAGTGTATTTTTATTTCCTGTCTGGTAAGCGAAAACCGCGAGAAGTATCATATTTTAAAGGTTTTACACAAAATGTTTCAGCATCGGGTATTAATCTGCTTATCGAATCACCAAATCAAAATGTTCGGAAAATGCTTGATGAAAACGAGAAGAATATCGGATTGGAAATTTATTTGCCTGCTGTTTTTCGTTCGAAACCGATATCCTGCAAAGGAAAAGTCGTCTGGAAGAAAGTAATTATCAAGGAAGAATTGCTTATTTTTGTAGGTATACAATTGCATAGCATTGATGATATTGCTCGTGAATCAATGCAGAAGGTAGCAACTACGCTGCGCAATATAACTGACAGCATAATCGAAGAAGAAGAGTTGTAACCTATATTTAATGTGATAAATCCTGAGGATTATGAAATTCCAAGAATTACGCTTGACGGCTTGAAAAAAGCGTAAATTTCGTCACCAACCTTAATATTATTTTTTTCAGCAATTGCGTTTGGTTCAATTGAAACAAGGGTATTACCGCCTGCAAGCTTAATTGTAATTTCAGTTTTTAATTCATCACTATTTAATTGCTCGATTTTACCGACTAGAATGTTTTTGTTGACACCAGCAATATCAGGAGATTTCGAGATCATCACATATGTTGCTTTGATAAGTGTATAAACCATCGATCCGATTTGGATTTCAAGATCTATCATGCTTTTGTGAGATATTATTGATGTAATACGTTTACCACCTTGAATTGATATTTCGATTTCCGCATTGACCAGTCCTTGGTTAATGCGAACTACCTTTCCAATAAACTGATTTCGAACACTTGTCTTAAGGAAAAGCCGCTTGATTAATTGAAATGACTCCTCAAAATCATCAATTTTGATTTTAAGATTATTAACAAATTTTTGTTGCTCTTCCTCAATGATGCGATAAATTTCAATCATTTTTCGACCTTTTTCGGTCAGTATCGAACCACCACCACCTTGACCTCCGCTTATGCTCTCGATTATCGGCACATCTGATACATTATTTATGTTATTTAGAGTATCCCATGCTGTTTTATAACTGATATTCATTTTCTTCGCAGCTTTTGTAATTGAACCGAGTTTGTCAATGTATTCAAGAAGCCCGACACTTGAGTTTCTAAGGAAATTATGGTCATTTTTTCGAATTAGCAGACCTGCAATAATCTCCATATTTTCGCTGCGGGATTGTTTATCCTTTTTTTCAAAACACATTGTTTACCTTCTATCAGGATAGAACATATGGTGCAAAATTCTTATATAACATTGTTGTTAACAGGTCAAATATCTTTTTAGACTGAAGAATTCCGGTTTGAAAAGCAAAGGGTTACAAAAAAAAAGGCGCCTAAGCGCCTTGATTTGTTTAGGTTTCAGTTATATGCCTGAGATATAACCAGAACTGTAGTAAGCATAGTATTTCCTGCGAACTGCATACTGGTCTCTGTTGATAACCAAGCCAGCAATCGGTGCATTTATTAGCTGAAGTCTGCGAATCGTATCCTCAAAGTCTTTTTTCTTAACTCTGCCCATGTTCAGAACCATGATTGCGCTCTTGACACACTTGAGAATGAGAGAAGAATCTACAACAGGCATCAGAGGTGGTGAATCGATAATAATTGTATCAAAATGTTCAAGCAGTTCGTCAAGATAAGCTTTGAAATATTCCTGATCGAACAAACGTGTTGGATTGATGTTTTTCAAAGTTCCGGGTCCAATAACATGAAGGTTCTCAATGTAAGTATTCATGATTATTTCATCAAGAAGCATCGGTTTTTCGGATTCTTTTG
The DNA here is from genome assembly GCA_964480395.1 of uncultured Planctomycetia bacterium. Lineage (GTDB taxonomy): Bacteria > Planctomycetota > UBA8742 > SKZP01 > CAYZQB01 > CAYZQB01. The sequence goes on along the minus strand of CAYZQB010000017.1, from coordinate 18,773 downwards.
CGTCGAGATAGTCAAGGTAACCCGGTTTTGTAGTAAGCACCATTTCAGGGAACGGTTCAAGAGTTGGATTTCTAAGGTCTGCCACAAGGAGAAGCGTTTTGAAACCTTCAATTGCGTAGTAAGCAGCAAGATTGAATGCAACGAATGATTTCCCTTCCCGCGGTAGACTTGAAGTTACAGCGATTGTTCTGTCAGGTTTTTTCTGCCCGTCAAGTCTCAGGTCAACACCCAGTATTCCGAAAAGGTTCGCAGCAAGTCGGTGCATTGTTGTACCTCTGGAGTCAGGTGTAATGTATCTTTCGCTTGATGAAAGGATAGGAATATGCGCCAGAATCGGATAAGGTGAGATTTCCTTAACTTGCAGATCGGTTTTGATTCTTGTATCAAGAACATCAGCGATTCGTGCGAAAATCAATCCGAGAAGCACAGCAATAAATCCGATAAGAATCAGGATAAATTTCGTATCTCTAGCAGCAATTTTATCTAATGATGCAGTTTTTGACCACTGAAACAATTCTGGTATATTTGTTGATTGAAAGTTTATGTTTTGGAGCATTTTCATCAAAGTAGCATGTTGTTCTTTTTGTGCATCATATTCAATTTTTGCCCTGTCAACTTCGGATAATCCTGCTTCATCCGCTAAAACACTAAGCTGAGATTGTATCGAGTCAATTTCACTCTGCAGAATCTCGATTTCTTTTTCTTTTTGTGTTTTATCAGATTTTGCATTACTCAAAATCGAATATGTAAACTGCAAATAATATGTTCCATCATCAGGATTATAAATTTCAGTTATATCTTTCATTGCGTTCAACCTAAGCCAATCATCCGATTGCTTCTCAAGATTTGCAATAATTCCATCAATTCTCTTGATATCCGGGCTGTCAGGCTTTTTATCATAAAGTTCAATAGTTCTTTGCTGTTTCCAGTGTCCAATTTTTTCAGTATATGGATTCATAAGTAAACGCAGTAGAGTTTCATACTCTTTTATGCTTCTTTCCAGACTTTCAATTATTGCCCTGCACTTCTTTTGCTCATTGGTTTTTTCTGCAATTTTACCGACTGCAGCAGCATATGTTGTGTCTCTATCAAGAGGATATGTACCATAATCTGCAGCAGGAACTTTCGTCTTTATTTCATTATCATATTCTGATTCCTTCGCGCGCCAGGCATCTTTTGCATCTGCCATAGTATTCTTTGCATCTTCTGTTAAACTTTCAAGTATTGCAAGCTCACGATGATTCTTAGTTACAACGATACGGTTATTTGCTGTAACAAATGCAGTCGGCATAAGATTCGATATATAAACCGCAACAGCTTCATTTAAATCAGTAACAGCAATATTGATTTGTCCAGATTCTTTATCGCTAGTAATTTTCAATGAACCAATGACAGCATTCTGATTCGATATCACAGTTGATTTTAAATTAGTTGTAGGTTTTTCCTCAAGAACTTCATCACCCCAATAATTCAGAATAAGTTTTCTCATCTGTTGTGCCGGTATAATCAACGAATCTTTTGGAACAATCGATTTAATGTTCTTTATTGCATTGTCATACGAAATTGGCATTGTTGTATCCCAATCAAGGGCGAACCAATATCTGTCACTTTCGTTAATTTCAGAACGAATATGTTTCCATTTATCAATTGGAACGACAGTTGGATCAAGCTTGGAATCTCCAACGGCTTCCCCAATCAAAATTTCCAGATACATTTTCCGTTCATCTAATGAGAGACTCGCAATACATTGCGTAATCTTCTTTGCAACGTTGTAAACATAATCTGAACGCATATATGTTACATCACCCTGAATTGAACGCTGCCAAGTCTCAAAAAGACCTGCTCCTGTATACTGGGTATAATTTCGGTAACTCATGCTTTTTTTCAGCAATGAACTCTCCGCTGTATAATTCATCTGATAAGTCTGAAGCCATACCAGCAAACCCACGACAAATACAAGCACAGCAAAGAAAAAAGCATGCCATTTATACCTGGACAGTGATTCCAGATAGTCTTTCAAACTAACATTCGATTCATATGCACTGTCCTGCAGCGTCGGCATTTTTTGTGCTGCAATATTCGGTGTCTCAATTCTGAAATTAGAGTCAGCATTAGTTCCACTACGACTCCATCCACCAAGTTCGCTAACTCGAACCACATCTTTATTTTCCATTGGTGATTTATCCTTCAACGAGAGTTTGAAATTGTATATAATGTAATGATTACAACATTGTACAAATTATATTTATGCAAAAATTTTGTAAAAAATCAATATATTTTAATCAATCCTTTACAAAACACTCGAACTTAAGATTCATTAGAATTAGTCATATTATACGATAACAATGAAAAAAACTACGATTAATAACATCCGAGTATAATTCCTTTAAGATATTATCGGCAAACGGTACATGATAATTTCACAAATTCGCAAATTTTGCATAATTGTTGCCAATTTTTGAAAAAAAACTCACTTTTGATTAATTTTTCGTGAAACAGAGCACAATCGGTTTTGCGAAAATTCTATTCACGATGAATCGGCTTGTTTGTGCTTTCCAGCCCTCAAACTTTATCGAAGGATACTTGTAGGAGTAGTTCTGCATCTTTTTACGCTTAATTACCTCTGCTGAGTCACTTGTATCAGCTGGATATTTAACATTTTTACCATCAACTGAATCATCAGCAGTATAATCGGTGTTATTGTGAATATGCCAGTTCGACCAACTGATAACAACCATATCCTCAGATTCGATTCTATGCGAAATATCAAGGAAATCATAAGCGTTATTCTGGATATATAAGCTATTTTTCGTCTCCTCGTTAGTTTCTGTGCGAACTTGCATAAATTTCCGACCCGATGCCAAGAGAACTATCAATGCTTCTTTCGGTATATACATTTCGTTGCGCGAATCTGGAAAAATCTTGAAATAATTTTTATCCGTAAAAGATCGTGCTATCTGATAATTTTTTGCTTCAGGTCCAAAAATATCATTAAATAACAGTCTGTTTTCGTTTGATTCATCATCATTTGAATTATAACTATCATATTCTGAATACTCAGCAGGTTCATCATATTCTGAATACCCTAAATTTTCATCAGTTGGGATTTGAATTTGCTGCGAGTTGTCAGCAACAATCAAATCCTCTTTTATATTATAGAAGAGATCGGTGCTTTTTCCTGGTTTTATTCGTCCAGGAAATGTTACCACTTTCCCTTTTGAGTACACAATGCATAAACCGTCGATGGGATAATCATTATTGTTCGTAATCCGAATCCGTTTGACATCTTTAAGCACATCTCTGCCTACGGAATACTGAAATGCTTTGTCAGAATACGTGTTTGAGAGCAAATCAAAAAATCCTGATTTATCGATGTACTCGATTTTCAAACCCTTCTTAGTGTCGCATTTCATAAGCGATTGCGCTTGTATGTCGCGGATGACCCAGCGTGGCAGTATCACGGATTTAATGAATGCTCCGGGATGCTTTATTTCGTCGGCATCAGCAGGTTGAGCAATTGAGAATTCAGTATTCGCATCATAACTTTGATTCCTCTGGTACTGATTAGGATTTCTGAAATATCTTTCATTCCGATTCTCAATAAGCCTTTCAAGTCTGGTAACGCCGGAATTCTCGGTTTCGTGAAACACAGAATAGCTTTGGTTTTGCTGCGAAAAAACACCTGCAAATTCGTTGCATCTTGCTGTTTCACCTCCCAAACCACTGTCGGCGACAACAATTTCACGTATGCTCATTTCGCCACCGCGAAAGGTTTCTCCGATTCTGTCCGCGATTAAGGCGAAAGCAGCTACCCAAATCAGAACTGACAGCCATGTCCAATGCAGAATTGACATCACTCTTAAAAGCAGGAAATCGACGAATGCAATAACAAGCATGTAAATCCCGATAAACAGCGCGATGATGCCAAATCGAATAGGTTTTGCCTGCAAAATGTTGTTTATCGAGTTGCCCATGACTTTCTGAACATTGATCCCAGAATTTCCTTCATCAACTGTGGGATAATAATTATTGTAATTATTTTCATCCTCATCAAATTCAAATGCAGCATCTCCGGAAACATTGACAAAAACAGGCTGTAAGAATTGTTTATATAAATATCCGTTAAGCTGAGAATCAGACGTATTTCGCATATCCATTAAAACCGTTACAATCCGACCGGCACCGACCCAGCGCGTGTTGACGATTGGCATTGTATGTTTCATTGTTTGCGCATTTTCATTATTTCGTGCCCAAAATGAAGTTATGGTATTATCCGGGTCTTCAACTTCAGCGTCAATGCATTGGATTGATGCACCCAAATTGTTCCAGCGTTTTTTAAGGTTATAGAGTTTGTATGTTTCACGCGCGGTTTCGTTTGCAAATTCCAAAGTTTTAAGCTTTATGCCTGAAAGCTTGACAATTGGCAAACTTTTATATTCTTCAACCTTTTCCGATAATACCAGCATGAGTGTACCACCAGCACGAACCCAGTCTTCAAGCGCTCTATCGCGTCCGCCGAATTGAAGCTTCTTAATATCAGGATTATTCAGGATAATAAGCTTGAAACTGCTTAAAGCCAACCAGTTTGTCGGAATATCTGCTGCACTGCATTCAGCAAATGTAAAATTATCCGCATTAAAATCATCCTGTTCAACTGTCAATCGAATAAATCTCAGGTTATTACCAGCATTTACGGTGAGAATCTGTTCTTCATTGGAAGCCAGCATTTTAACGTTTAGAAACTTGTTATCCAGGACAAACCATTTCTCAAGCCAAATCTTTTTATTGTTGCGCTCAACCTGTTTGTAGCGTCTTTTAATTTTCATGAGCTTTGAGCTGTTTTTTGCGTCATCGACATATATTAGATACTGCAAACCTATGATGTTTTTCACTGGTGGGCATATGAATTCAAGGTTTATAGGGACAGTACGTTCACCACTGTCTAAAGTTACAACCTGCTTCATAGTTAACGTTGGCTCATCCTCAATCTTGCGGATTACAGTTACAAGTGCTTCAACTCGATGGGGATAGTGGTTAGTCAACGTTACGTAAAGATTGTGCCAGTAATGTGCTTTAACTTTATTGCCAAGACCGACCTTGCACACAGCGTCCACTCTCTCACCTTCCGCAAACGCTTGCGAACACATGCAAATCAGAAAAATCAACATCAGATTATAAACATTTAATTTCATAGTCTAACTCAAAAATACCTTTATCTGAAAGCCTTGCTGATTCTATTTTACAACAATGTCAATAGGTCATTTAACTCTTGAGTCCCTGTGCCAGCATTGTCAAAGAAAAGCAGGTTTACCTGCTATTGTCACAAAATTAGTACCTGATGTAAATCACATTTGTTAGTCAAATAATTTTGGCAATGTCGGAATCTGCTTATTTTTTTTCTGCTGAAACTGTATGAACAATAATGATGCCAAAATAAACAGCAATCCTGAAATCAAGAACATCCACCGTGATGAAATACCCAGTAGCACAACCATCTGAGAGCCAAGTATTGGAAAAGTCAAACCACGAATGCCGACCATAAGAAGATGTGCACCAGCGTATGCGGATGCATCCTTTCCCTTTGAATCTGCGAAATAAATTGATGTCAGATTCCAAAGCAAGTGAATGAATATCATCCCGAAGCTCCAGAGACCGACAGCGATGTAAACCATCAGCTTTATGCCAGATGGCGCGAAAAAGAATGTTAATGTAAATGATGCAAGAATCCAACATGCGATTGCGCCGGACATAAACGGGTTTAATCGACTGACAAACCTCGAAAATAAAGGCAAAAACACGATAAAAATACTCCCGTTTATCAATCCAAACAAGATACCAACGTCGTCAAAGTTAAAATGATATTCCTCAACAATGTAATTAATCATGATGGGATAGATTGAGAGAAATGCCATGCCATAAATAAAAAATCGCCATTGAAATCCCCAAAAATCTCTATCCTCGTTGAAAAGCCGGAATGTGCGAACGAAAGGTTTTACAAAGATGCTGTAAAAAGTTATTTTTGATTGCTTTTGAATATATTTTTCGTTGACTTGATTTGAAATATTCGATGTTGCAAGTATCAAATATGCTGCCATCCCTGATAAAATCCAGATTACAATCATGTTCTTGTAACTTGATGTGTTGTGAAGCATGACGTAACCGGCAATAAACGCTGTCAGCATTGTTACGATTCGACCGTAACGCTCTGCATAACCGAAGTAAATACTGCGGATTTTCGTGTGCAGATATGCGTTTTGATAGAAGCTGCTCAATGTCGGCATAACTGCTCCAATGCTGAAACATTGCACGCCGTAGCCAATCAAAAAATACACCGGACTGCTTTTGAGTAGGACAATTCCGAGACCAGCATATCCGATTGCTCCGAAAATCATGAATTTCCGTTTGTTTCTGCCTTCAAGATATGTTCCAGTGAAAACACCGAGAATTAATCCACCAGCAGAGAAACTAGTTGCTAATGCAATATGAGTAAGAGTTCCGCCTAAAATTATTTTCAAAATGTACTGATTGTGCTGGTTCATGCCAAGTGCAATACCATTGAAAAAAGCAAACCAAAAATGAAACACCCATGCATAATTTGCAACATTAACAAGACCATGATGTCTTTGTGACAGGATTCGTAGAACATTTTTTGATGGATTCGTTGTAAGATGTGTTTTCAATTAATGCGCCTTCTGCTACTTCAAAGGTTAATTCGTCTGGATTTCAGGCAATTTCACGATTGAAACAATTTTGATTTTGTTCCGAGCCATTTGCTCAACCTTGAGTTGATATCCTGATACCTCTGTAATTGTGCCGATTTCAGGTTTTTTTCCGATTTTATGCCAAACCATACCAGCGATTGTGTCAATGTCAACATCATCCTTATCAATTTTAATCCCGCATAAATTTTCAAGTTCATCAAATGTTATATTCCCTTTGACCTTGAATTCAGTTGAACCTATCTTACCTTTGAGAACTTTGTTTATTTTATGCTCATTTTCGTCAACAATATCACCGACAATATACTCAACAATATCCTCAGCGGTTACAATGCCTATGACAGCACCATATTCATCAACAACGAAAGCAAAAGGCATTTCATGAGTCTGCATTTGGCGAAGGACAAATAAAAGTGAGCTGTATTTCGAAACAAAAAGTATATCAGTTGTTTCTTCAGTGAAGTCAATTTTTTCATCCATACGATCAAGGTAATTTACAAGGTTGATTGAATTAAACACTCCTACGACATTATCCCTTGAATCGTCAAAAATCGGTATACGGGTGAACTTATACTTTTTCACAAGTGTTATTATCTCTTCAACCGTTGAATCTTTACTTATAAAAATTGCATCTTCGCGATGAATCATTACTTCGCTAACTTGTTTTGATGAGAATTCTATGATATTTGCAATCATATCAATATGCTCTTTCTCAAAAACTCTGTGTTCTTTAAGTAATGAGCTTAATGCGCGTATATCATCAACGGTTATCTCGTTTACTCCCTCAGATTTCATGGATTTTGTGATGATTTTTGATAGCAGTGAAAGTGTTACAACCAAGGGATGAAGCACAAAATTAAGAAATTTTAATACATATATGCCAGTAAGTGCAACGGATTCTGGCTTGTGGATTGCATAGCTTTTTGGAGTTATTTCTCCGAAAACTAGTAAAAAAACCGTTGTAACGACCGTTGCCAGAATAACAACATAACTTACTTTCGTTATACCCACATCTTCAAGTAAGACGCTGACGATTATCGTCGCAAGCGATGCTGCTGCCACATTTGCGATATTGTTACCGATTAAAATCGTGCTGATAAGTTCCTGCGGTTTGCGCATCAGTTTTTTAAGCAGTTTTGCTCGACTGTTTTTAGTGTCAATTAGACGCTGCAGACGCAATTTCGGTATTGCAAGAACCGCGGTTTCGGATGCGGAGAAAAAAGCTGATAAAAGCAGGAATATGAAAAACAACAAAATTTCTGTGTTTACGGACATGAAATGGATTTACCTTTCATTCACTGCATGCAGTGATTTTTTTTTAGACCTTCTTAACTACAAAGAAAAACTTTCTCAGTTGTAGAGCAGGTTGAAACCTTCTGAGTGCGATTCGCACAATTATTCTTTCTTGAGACTGTCTTTGTTAATTATCGTATACTTCCCATCTGGAAGCTTGATGTGTACTTTTTTATCGTCTTCATAATACTTTTCACCATTTATTTTCGTGCCATTTACAAGTTCACCCTCGAAACTTACAGGATTATTGCACCGCATTAGATTATAGAAAATATTGCTGAGCCACAACGGCTGGAAATCATTGTCCGACAAAAGCTGCTTTTTAATTTTCAAACGGCTCTCAACTGCTACCGAATTTAAAATAGCTATTGCTGATTCGGGTGTAACAACCTTGATTGAATGCCTGATTTTTTCGAGCAACCACAGAGTTTTCAGTGATTCGAAGTAATCCATTTCTTTGAGATTTTCCAATAATTCATCAGCTTTTTTGATGTTTGTATCTGCCGAGCTGAATTCCTCGTTAAAAATATCAACTCTTGCCTTGACAATGTTATATTCAGGTTCAGATAAAAGTGCTTTGTTGCATATTTCAGTAATTTCACCGAATATCTGCCAATTTTCTGTTTTATAAACATAAATCGTTACAGGCAGTACAAGTCCTTTGCTGAGATTCAGCGGCATTGACTTGATTGTTTTATCTCGCAGTTCTTCGCTTTCCCAGCTTTCTCCGAGGGATTCAAGGCAGTCCGCGAGCAGAAATGAGAGAACGTACAGATCAGGATAATTTGTCAGCAATTGTGTAAGTTGAATTCTCAGTATTTTGAATTCGTCGTTTCTGTATCTTTCTAGAAGTTTTTCGTACCCGATAGATTCTGCCATTTTGTTCCACCAAGTCCGGAAATCTTTGGCATCAGTGATATTAACAAGATATTGGTATATATAGTTGTCGATTTCGGTGGTTCGTTCTGCATCTTTCAACGCCTCGATTATCAATGTGTATGCTTTTGCGAAATCAGGTCGATTGTTGAGTATTCGCTTGTAATATTCGATTGCAGCATTTGGATCCCCAAGTTTCATCTGGATAGAACCAAGTCGGGTGTACAGCTCGAATATGCGCTTGTTCAGCATTTTAATATTTTCATCATCAAGCTTAGAGGTTTGACTTGTGGACAACTCGAAAACCGCACTTTGCATGTAAAAACTTGCAGATAAAATCTGATTTTTCCCCAGTTGACACGTTGCCAGGATTTCGTAAAGAACGGCACGAGAGGGTTTTCGGTCTTCAAACTCCAGCAAATTCTTGAGTTGTCGGTATAGTTGTGTGTAAACATCTGTATCTTTTGTCTCGTTAACAGAATCAAGGAGTTTTGTGTAAAATTCAGGATAGAATTTGCCTGCCAATGATGTCTGCTTTATTCGATTGAAACATGTCTCTGGAAACCTGTCAACGTCAACCTGTGTTGACCCAACTTGTTGCCATTTTGCTGGTAATTCAATCTTTCCACCAGTTATAATAAATGTGCTGCGAATTGCATATTCAATAGCATCAAGACTCATATCCGGAAATTCGCAAGCGCAATCGGTTAGTGCAACGACTGCATTAATTGCTGTCATCTCGTTAATGCCTACAAACGCTAAATCCTCTAAAAATATTTTGGAAAATGTCAGATCCTTCAGAAATCCACTTTTTTTATGTGCTTTCAGAAGCAGCATAATGCGCAAATCATGAAGCTGAGAGTTCTCAACTTTTTGAAAATTAAATTTGAAAATACGTAAAAATTGTGTCTGCAATGGTGATATTTCGGTAGATGTGCCTGCAAAGTCTGTCCGCAATATTAGCTTATAAACGTCGAGAAATATTTCCCAATATTCAAAAATTTCAGGTGCAGCATCAAGATTGATTAGCATGTTATAAAGCAATTCTCCGAGTTTCAGACCGGTTGTTATCTCTTTTGATGGATAAATTTCACTCGTTTTCACATCCTTGTCATCATCAATTTTAGGTCCGCTTAAATCCTGTGTTGTTAAAATGACTGTGTTTTTTGTGAAAAATTTTGGTAATGCAATTGTATAAGGCGAAAATTCAGTTTCTCCAAGCTCCCGACGCGAAATCGAAAAATTATTTTTCTTCAGTGTTTTAAGTTCATTGATACATAATTCTCTTGCCCAAATTATAAATGCATCGTTGGAATCGACCCACTTTGCCTGTGAACCTTCGAGAATCTCGTTTAATTCGTCTATTTTGAGAAGTCGGAACGTAGCATTTCGATAAAGCTCAAAAAGCTCTTTGTCTTTGAAAGTTTCAAGATAAACAAGCTTCAAAGCATTGTATGCGTTCTTGAATTTCTTTGTTTTATTAGCTATTTGAACATACTGAATTACATCACTTTTTTGAGGATTTATCTTCAGAATCTTGTCAAGCAGACGAAATGCTGTCTCTTCATCACCAAGTTTAAGAGAAATTCTAACTATGCCTTGATAAACACGTCTGATATCTTCAATTTTGTCTATCAAATTCTCAAGCGTAACACGTGCTCGAATTAAATTTCCTTGTTTTTCCTGAATTTCGGAAATCTCAAATAATAATTCGGATTTTTCGGGATTCGCCCATGAAAAAAGCTTCAAATATTGCTCCGCTTCTGACCAATTCTCATCCTGTTTCAACTTGTTAATTAGACTTACGTAAGCAGCATTCATCGAAGCTTTAAGATTCTCGTCATCAGGAAGATATTTCCTGAGTTTCTGGAAAGTGCTGACAGCTTTTTTATAATCGCCAAGCATCATGTAACATTCAGCAAGCCGACGCTGAAAAAACAAGTCATCCTTACTGAGAACAACTGCTTTGGCGAAAAACACCGATGCAGTTTCATAATTACCGTTTTTATAGAAAAAATCACCTGAAAGCTTGATAATTTCAATATCCTCATTGTTTTTCTCAAGATAGCTGTTAACAAGTCTTAACCATGCTTCATTATCCTTGAGAATGCTAAGATAGACAATCAAAGCTTCACGATTTTCTGGCATGGAGGATAAAATCTTGTCGAGAATCGCACCAGCATCGTCAATGAGATTTTGTCCTGCTTTTGCTTTTGCCATCATAATCTGATACTCAATCGCAGGTTTTTTCTCTTCCTTTGACAAAATTGCATAAAGCTGATTAATTGTTTGTTCCGCAGCTGAGAATTCGGTTTTGAGCAACTGTAATTTAGCAAGCAATTCATATGCTTTAATTTGCTGAGTAATCGTAAGAAGTTTGTTGAGAATTTTTTCGGCTTTGGCAATGTGAATTCCCTGTCGATACAGATATTCAGCGTAAATAAACATTACTGAAGTATCCAGCGGATTAATCTGCAGATAACGTCTTGCACCGTATAGAACCGAATATGTGTCATCGAGTGTTATTGCGATGTTTATCATATCGAGGCATGCAGATTCGAAGATTGTTGAAGCAGGTGGGATTTCCCAAAGTATCTCAAGTGCCTGTTTATTTCTACCCTCCGCTGCATATTGTCTGCTTAGAGCATACAATCTCAATGATTCTGTATTAAGTTCGTCAAGTTTTGTTTCAGTGTCAACTTTATCTGGTGTTTCAGCAATGATATTGTCGTTAGTTTTATTATCTTCAGGGATTGCACATCCGTTCAAGAAAATCGATGTCAATATTACAATGAATATCGGGAATACATTTACTGTTATCTTCAACGGTATGTTCGGTATAACCTTCATAATTGACCTGTAAATCACGGAATAGATTGTGTATCAGAAAAATACATTTTACCATTTTACGAGCAAGTTCAAAACACATGTTATTTGATTACATTCGAGTTATCGATAGTATGTATCCAGTAAATCTACAAACATAATGCTGCAATACTGAATATCATTTATTTTTTGATATAATTGCTTGCTAACTGAATTATGTATAATCTCAAAACTGAGACAAACGGAGTTGTTGATGACCGAGAAAAAACTCGAAATATCCAAAGTACCTGATGCTGAGGGTATTAATGGCGAAATGCAGGCTTTTCATATCGCGCTTGATTATTGCGGAGTTTCGGTTCCACTGGCAACTTTGATGGGTCTGGGTGGACTTGCTTTCAGAAATTATTGGCACAAAGGCAGTAAGGACGATGGCACATTCGGACAATGGAGCGATACGAGTCTCGAAGCGGTTTCGGGAACTCATCCCGTTTACATTGCCGCACAATACGCAGGCTGGTCATACACTCCACATAATCAGAACAAACTTGATGATTTTTATATGATGGCACGAGAATCAATCAATAATGATATTCCAGCACTAACTCGCGGACCCGTCGGACCTCCTGTTCCAAGTCTTATCATCGGTTATGACGAAGAAACCACTCGTCAATTGCTGATTCTCTCGAAATATGCAGGTGATCAAGTTACAATGCTTGAAATACCGATGTTTGACCTTCCGCTTCTTGAATATGGCTACTGGCGCAATCCACTTTTTATCCTTGAACCCGGCTTTCCACCAACCGAGGATGTCCGGCTTGATATGATTAAGGATGCTATCAAAAATGCAGCAGACATGATAAATGCGCCTGATATCGATAACGGGAGATGGGTCGGCGGACTCAAAGCATACAACGCTCTTGCTGATGATTTGGAAGGTGATTTGAGTAAAGTAATGCCTGGCTACGGAGCGGATGCTGAAGAGGACGATGAACGTGTGTATTTTCTTTTCACATATTTGCGAGAACTCGGACGAGCAAGAGCAAATGCTTACGAATTTCTAGATACTTTTGCAGACGAATTACCTATTGAGGAAACTGCAAGGGAATTCGAGAGAGTTTACGAGGATTTCTTAGAGATAAAAAAAATACTGCCTGACCCCGAAAAAGATTTCAAAGGTGCTTTCGATATTGTTTTCAATGCTGACTCGCGAAAGAAAATCGCAGGAATTCTTCGAAAAATGGCAGAATCCGAGCAGAAAGCATGCGGACTATTGAAAGAACAGATACAAAAGTTTTAATAGGTTATAAATTATACAAAATAATCTTACCTGGTAGGGATAATGAAACAGGATTATCATTTACTGGTTGTTGGTTCCGAGATTTCAGGGCTTGTTGCTGCATATCTGGCTGCGAAAAATAAACTTCGGGTGTTGATACTCGATAAAGGCGAACTCGCTTGCAATGCCGATATTTGCGGAACTACAATAATTGACGAAGCAACTATCGCTCTTATTGACAAAACCTTGACAGAAGAAATGCCCTTTGAACGGATTTTGAATACTAAATCTTTCATCTGTGCTGGCACCGAAGGTTTCATCGAACTTCGTAGAAAACATGACGCTGACCCCGAAACCACAAACGATACATACATTTTCGATAAAGCAATGTTTATCGATTGGTTGATTGAACTCGCTGAGGAAGCAGGTGCAGAATTTCAAAGTAATGTCATCGCAAAGAAATCAATCATTGAAGATGGACAATTTGTCGGCGTTGAGATACACACCGGATTTGAATATCGTGCGCTTCTAACCTTGATAAACGACGACCAGCAATCGAATCTGCTTCGCGAATTTCATCCTGAGCAGGATATCGATGTCCGAAATAATCTCATCATTGCTTCTGAACTGCTAAAATCTACGAAATCGAAAATAAATAGTGCATTTAATCTTGATAACGATGCCGGTGCTTCAGTTCTCATCACAGGTGCATCAAAATTGAGCTGCCTTGCGAATTTATATACATTCAACGAGAATCTTCAACTCAATGTCCTTATACTGCCAAATGAGAATGAGAAGCCAATTTCCGAAATCGATGCTATGCAAGCACTTGACGAGATAAAGAATCATATGTCGCTGGCTTCGATTTTTAAATCAACGAAAGTAAAGGACAGAACTGTTGATGTTGTGAATTTTGCTCCTGATTTCAATGCACATAGTATTTTTGGCAACGGATATTTGATAACAGGCGAATCTGCGAACTTAAATTCACCTTTAAATCGTGAAAATGTCAAAGCTCAAGTACTATCGGGCATATTTGCTGCTGAAACAGCTTCCATCTGCGACAAACAAGAACGTGCGGATAAGAAATTCTCAGGTAATTATTTCAACAAACTCAAGGAGAGCAAGGTTTTTGGTGCGATTAAACATTCAAACAAACTGCTGAAATACTTGCAGAACAATCCACAATTTTTCAATGAATATCCGCAGGGAATGGTTAAATATTCTAACTCAAAAATGAATGACGATAGTAATGCTGACGATGATAGGACTGCCTTTGAGGAATTTAGCGAGATTTCAGGTGGTTTCTTCAACCTTCTCAAAGATTTCGCTGGCTTGCGCAACCGCTTAAAATAATTTAAGCATACAAACCAATAAAATATGAATAGATAACAACCTGAAAATTAATACGGTAATTGGATTGTGAGAATATAATTTTTTTCGTTACGTTCTTTCAAGACTAAGTTTATACCCTCAAGAAATAATCCAGTTAATAAAGCCTCATTTTCAATAATCATGTGTGCTACCGCGATTTCATCAGTTAAGTTCTCACTAAGAGTATTCTTATATATTTTTCGTAATTTTTCATAGATTTCCTCTTCCATCTCATTAATTAACCGCCAAATTACATCAAATAAAAACTCAAGCGATATATCCAATCTAAAATTATCTGATATCCACTGTTCATACAAATATTCGATATTGTTTATATAGAGTTTATATCCATGTGAATCCAAAATGCTGTGTAATATCCGCATCCGTGAGATATTATCGAAATTACATATTACATATTTTTCCACACCTTCAATCTGCGGAAAAACATAATTCAAATTCCCACAGATTTCAGTAACAACTTCCGATAAATCCTTCTTCGAACATTGATAAGATATTAGTTCAAATAACTTTGGAATAAATGAAAACTCAAGATTATCAACTTCAAAATATTCTTTCTCTAAACCCAAATAATCGAAGACAAAACCTTCTTTTTCCTTGAAATCGAAAGTCATTTTATTTTTCTCAGCAATATAGCGCATTGCTACTTTGAATTCATCTCGGTTAAGATTCTTGATCCAATCAAGTACTATTTTCAACGCTTTCTCATTCATTTCCTTCACAAAAGCTTTGTGCTTCTTTAAGCTTTCATCGTCATTTTCCCATTCTTTGTCGTCTTCATCCTTTTCTTTGTCGTCTTTATCAAATTCATCATCTTTTTCATTTTGAAAGTTTATCGAATCATCAGAGATTCCGGCATCTTGTGCAAAATTCGTTGCCACAATTGAATTTAGAAA